>CAYYUT010000218.1:0-6253 GCA_964474935.1 uncultured Spirochaetales bacterium | reverse complement strand
ATCGTGTTGGTGACGGGACCGACGGGTTCCGGAAAGACGACCACCCTGTATTCGACGCTTCGCTACCTGACGAGCGCCGAGGTGAACGTCACCACCGTCGAGGATCCGATCGAGATGATCGATCCCCGCTTCTGCCAGGTCCAGGTGAATCCCCAGATCCAGGTCACCTTTGCGAGCGCCCTGCGCTCGATCCTGCGCCAGGATCCGGACATCATCATGGTCGGTGAGATCCGCGACGGCGAGACGGCACAGATGGCGGTGCAGGCCGCGCTGACCGGACATCTGGTCTTCTCGACCGTGCACACCCGCGACGCCGCGGGCGCTGTGACCCGCCTGCTCGAGCTCGGGGTCGAACGCTTCCTGCTCTCGAGCGTGCTGCGGGGCGTGATGGCGCAGCGCCTGGTCCGCAAGGTGTGTACCCACTGCGGGATCGACGGCTACCTGCACCCCGATCAGGTGAGCGCCCTCGGACTCAAGGTGCCCGCCGAACGCCGCGACCGCCTGCGTGTCCGGTGGGGCGAAGGCTGCGTGGAGTGTCGCTTCACGGGCCTCTACAGCCGCACCGGGGTGTTCGAGATGCTCGATGTCGGACGCCGCGTCCGCAACCTGATCAACGCCGGCAAGGACGCTGGCGAGATCACGCACGCCGGCCGCATCGAGGGCATGGAGACGCTGCGCGAGGCCGCGGTCCGCAGACTGGCCGAAGGCGTCACGACCTTCGAAGAGGTGGTGCGCGTCACCGCGGACGCCCAATGACGAGTGAGTGCTCCCGCGAGCTCGAGCTGCTCCTGCGCGCCGGCTGGCGTCTGATCGCCCTCGAGAGCTTCGAGGAGGAACGCGCGCTGCGCGCCCTGCGCGCCGCCGCCGAAACCTGCGAGCGCCCGTTGGTGACCTGGTCGCTCGCGTCCGGACTGGGGGACAGCGGACGCGGCGCCGCCTCGCTCGACGAAGGACTGCGCGAGATCGCGAACGTCGAGGAGCCGGGCGTCTTCGTGATCCTCGACGCCCAGCGGGTGTTGGGGGATCCGCGGGCGGTGCGCCGGCTGCGCGACCTGTTCGCGCACGTCGCGCGCCGCCGGCAGACCCTCGTCCTGCTGGGCCCGGTGGTCGACCTCCCCCTCGAGCTCGAGCGCGAAGCCGGCCGGGCGAGCCTGTGTCTGCCGCGGACCGAGGAGCTCGAACCGCTCTTCCAGAAGCTCGTCGAAACCCGAGGGCTCGAGGCGAGCGCACCGGACGTGCTGCCCGCCGCGGTGCGGGCCGCGCTCGGACTGACGGCCGCCGAGGCCGCGCGGGTGTTCCAGAAGGCGTGTCTTCGCGCGGGCCGACTCGACCCCGACGCCGTCCAGTTCATCATCCAGGAGAAACGCGAAGCGCTGCGTCGCACGCCGGCGCTCTCGTTCCACGACGCCAGCATCTGTCTCACGGACGTGGGCGGGCTGGGCGAGCTCAAGCGCTGGCTGCGCGAGCGCCGCGCGGCCTTCGGCGAGGAGGCGCGACGCTTCGGGCTGCCGGTACCGCGCGGTCTGCTCCTGCTCGGCGTCCAGGGCTGCGGGAAGTCGCTCTCGGCCAAGGCGGTGGCGCGCGAGTGGCAGTTCCCGCTCCTCCGCCTCGACCTCGCCGCGGCCTTCGGAGAGCGTGAGCGGAGCCCCGAGGTGACCATTCGCGAAGCCACCCAGGTGGCCGAATCCCTCGCGCCCGTGGTCCTCTGGATCGACGAGATCGAGAAGGGCTTCGCCGCCGCCGGGGCCGACGCGAGCGCGACGCGGGTCTTCGGGTCCTTCCTGGTGTGGCTTTCGGAGAAACGGGCCCCGGTGTTCGTGGTGGCCACGGCCAACGACGTCGCCAACCTGCCACCCGAGCTCCTGCGGCGCGGCCGCTTCGACGAGCTCTTCTTCGTGGATCTACCGAACGAGTCCGAGCGGCTCGAGATCCTCGGCATCCACCTCGGTCGTGCGGGCCGCGATCCGAAGCAGTTCTCGCTCGAGGAGCTCGCGCTGCAGGCCGAGCGGCTCTCGGGGGCCGAGATCGAGCAGGCGGTGGGCGCCGCCCTCTACACGGCCTTCGCCGAAGGACGCGAGCTCGCCGATCACGATCTCGCCAATGCCATCAACGAGACCGTGCCGCTCTACGAGACCTACGAAGAGCGCATCAAGGAGCTGCGCGACTGGGCCCGCACCCGTTCGCGACCCGCTACGCTCGACCCGAAGATGGTCGATCTGTTCCAGCGCCACTGAGGCCTGGGCGGGGTCGCCACGGGACCGGGCGAGGAGCTCCGACCCTCCGCCTTCCCCGAGACCGGGCCCGGCCGCCGCGACCGCCCGGACCGCGCGAGATCTCTCGGCTACCCCCGGGGAAACCCAATCCGGGGCCCTGCGATCGGCCGCGCTCGTGACGTTGCGCGGGCCGCGCGCCTGCCCTATAAACCGTGATTCCGGAAGAGGAAATCGAATGGCCAAGAAGTCCCAGGTCAACCGCGATCGGCGCCGCTACCAGATGATCCAGAAGTACGCCGAGCGGCGTGCGGAGCTGCGCAAGCGCCTGAACGATGCGGGTGTCTCGATCGAAGAGAAGCTCGAGATCCAGGAAGCGTTCGCCAAGCTTCCCCGCAACTCCTGCCCGACCCGTCTCACGCGTCGCTGCGAGATCACGGGCCGGTCGCGGGCCGTCTATCGCAAGTTCCGCGTCTCGCGCATCATGCTCCGCGAGCTGACCCACCGCGGCCAGCTTCCGGGCATGCGCAAGTCGAGCTGGTAGGCCGGAGAGCCCGCATGAAGGCCGAGATCCATCCCGAGTACCACAAGGTCCTCTACGTCGACGCCGCCACCGGCGACGAATGGGTGTCGCGGTCGACCCTGCGCTCGAAGGAGACGCGCGAGGTCGACGGTGAAGAGCTGCCCGTGATCCGTCTCGAGATCTCGGCCGCCAGTCACCCCTTCTGGACCGGACGTCTGCGCGAGCTCGACGCCGACGGCAAGATCGATCGGTTCCGACGCCGCTACGGAACCCCCAAGAAGAAGTAGCCGGCCGAGCCCGCGTCGCGGCGCCGCCGGACGGGCGACCGTCGACCCCCGAGCGAGCCCGGCCCGAGCACGGCCAGCCGCCCCCACCCCGTCTCCCACGACGAGCCCCGCATGCCCCAGCTCGAGTTCTTCTTCGACTGCTCGAGCCCGTGGACCTACCTGGCCTTCGATCGCGTCGAAGCGGTCGCCGCCCGCGGAGGCGCCGAGATCGTGTGGCGGCCGATCCTCGTGGGCGGGGTCTTCAACGCCTCGAATCCGAGCGTCTACGAGCAACGCTCGAAGCCCGTGCCCGCGAAGCTCCGCTACCACGCCAAGGACCTGCGCGACTGGGCGCGCCACCAGAGCCTCACGCTCCAGTGGCCGAGCGTCTTCCCGGTGAACAGCGTACGGGCCATGCGGGGAGCCCTGGTCGCCGACGATGCCGGACGTCTGGTCCCCTATGCACGCGCCGTCTTCGAGGCCTACTGGGCCCGCGACCGGGACATCTCGGACGGCGAGATCCTGGCCGAGCTCGCCGACGGCGTCGGGCTCGATCGCGCGGCGTTCCTGCCGGCCATCGAGGACCCCGCGATCAAGCAGCGCCTGCGCGACAACACCGACGAGCTGGTCCGTCGCGGCGGGTTCGGATCGCCGACCCTCTTCGTGGACGGCGACGACATGTACTTCGGGAACGACCGGCTCCCTCTGGTCGAGGCGGCGTTGGCCCGGAAGCACGAGACGACACCGACCTAGTGTCCTGTCTGGGTGGGCTCGGATCCGTGCACGTGGACCGTCGAGACGGACTCCCGACTCCTGGGTGCGACACCAGCCCCTAGTAGGCCGCGTACCCAGGAACCCGGGGGAAGGGGATCACGTCGCGGATGTTGGCCATCCCGGTCACGAACTGCACGAACCGCTCGAAGCCCAGACCGAAGCCGGCGTGCGGCACCCCCCCGAAGCGGCGCAGCTCGAGATACCAATCGTAGCGGTCGACGGGCAACCCCTTCGCCTGCATCCGTTCGAGCAGCACGTCGTGGCGATCCTCGCGCTGCGAGCCTCCGATGATCTCGCCGACCGACGGCACCAGCAGATCCATCGCCCGCACCGTGCGTCCATCGTCGTTCCGATACATGTAGAAGGCCTTGATGTCGGCCGGGTAGTCGCACACGAAGAGCGGCCGACCCACGTGCTCCTCGGCCAGATAGCGCTCGTGCTCGCTCTGGAGGTCGGCGCCCCAGCGCACCGGGAACTCGAAGCGCCGCCCGCATCGCTCGAGGATCCCGACCGCCTCGCCGTAGCTCAGGCGTTCGAAGGGCGAATCGACCACGTGCGCCAGGCGCTCCAGCAGACCGGGCTCGATCCGCTCGTCGAAGAAGGCCATGTCGTCGGGACAGTCCTCGAGGAGCTGCCGGATCACCGACTTCATGAATGCCTCGGCGATCTCGGTATCGCCGTCGAGGTCGCAGAAGGCCATCTCGGGCTCGACCATCCAGAACTCGGCGAGATGTCGGCTGGTGTTCGAGTTCTCGGCCCGAAAGGTCGGTCCGAAGGTGTAGACCTTCGACACGGCGAGGGCGGCGATCTCGGCCTCGAGCTGCCCGGAGACGGTCAGGAAGGCGGGCTCTCCGAAGAACTCGGTGCCGTCTCCCGCCGCCTCGCCCTCGGCGCGCACCCGGAAGAGCTGCCCCGCGCCCTCGGCATCCGAGAGCGTGATGATGGGCGAGTGCAGGTGCAGGAATCCCCGTTCCTGGAAGAAGGCATGGATCGCGCGCGAGGCCGCGTTGCGCACCCGGAGCACCGCCCCGAAGGTGTTCGTCCGCATCCGGAGATGGGCGATGCTGCGCAGGAACTCGAAGCTGTGGCGCTTCTTCTGGAGCGGGTAGTCGTCGTCGACGCCGGCGATGCGCGACACCGAACGGGCGTGGAGTTCGACACTCTGCTCGCCCCCGGGAGAAGCCACCAGATCGCCGCTCACCTCGATGGCACAGCCGGTGCCGAGGATCGCGACGTCGTGGGCGTAGTTCTCGAGCGCCGGCTCGGCGACGATCTGGAGCGACGCGAAGCACGAGCCGTCGGAGAGCGCCAGGAACGAACGTCCCTTGGTGTGGCGTGCCGTGCGGAGCCAGCCCCGGAGCGTGACACGCTCACCGACGGAGGCGCGTGCGAGCACGTCGCGCACGTTCGGTGTCTGCGTGGCCACCCGCACTCCTCCCACTACCCCAGGATACAGGACGCAGGAGCGAGGAGCCGAGGCCGACCTCGCGCACGTGCGCGATCAGCCGCGACGCCAGCGCACGGCCGCCGCCACGACCGGCGGGGCGAGGAGCCAGATCCGTGCCGGCTCGGGGACGACCACCTCGACGAGGAAGGTCTCGGTGAAGGGTCCCTCCTCGGTGCCGAGGGCCCCGTCGACGTTGCTCGAGACGGGGACGGTGAGGGGATCGATCGCCGGTGTACCGATCAGGGGCGTGGCGTCGGCGATCGAGAGGCTTCCGACACTGCCGAGCGACGTGTCGATCGTGAGCTCGAGAATCGCCAGGACGAAGTCGACGCCGGTTCCGAAGCCGCCTGGCACCGTCGGCGCTGCCCCGATGGCCAGATCGATGAAGATCCCGTCCGGGCTCGGCTGGTCCTCGAGGGCGAACGAGAAGCTCGCGTCGATGGCGGGGCCGAAGGAGGCGAGCGTGACGTCGGTCACGACCCCGTCGGCCACGAAGCCCAGGCTGATGCCTCCCCCGACGTCGGCGGTCGGCGCCTGGTCGACGAAGACCTCGACGAAGAGCTGGGTCGCGCCCTCGGCGACCGTGGCGGCGGGCGGCAGGAACGAGAACTCGACCGACGTGGCCCTCGCCTCGGAGGCACCGAGCAGGGGAGCCAGTGCGGCGAGCAGGAGACCGAGCAGTCGGATCGGGCGCCGTGTCGCGCAGCGTCGGGTCATGAACGGGGAGCCTTTCCAGGCGGGACCGGAACTGAGGGGATAATCCATCACCACTGTGACTGAGTGGTGACGGAACGCGCCGTGTGTCACACGACTGACGAGAAATTCCCCCGGTCGTGCCCGAGGAGGGCGTCTCCGCCAGAGGGCCGGCTGGCGAGGGGGATCGGGCCAGGCGGATGGCCATCAGGCGTCCCGGATCGAGACCCGAGGCGCCTCCGAGGCCGGAACCGGGATCACGACCCGAGCGGGACGGGATCGGCCCCGGCTCCGGGACGCGCACCCCGCCGAGGGGGCGCGGCCCGCGCTCAGCCGCGGC
>CAYYUT010000217.1:0-6280 GCA_964474935.1 uncultured Spirochaetales bacterium | reverse complement strand
GCGCCCCCGCCTGCCCCGGCCCTGGCACCCGCCTCTCTGCAGAGGCTCCCTAGCGGACGCCGAAGTCCCAGCCGTCGCCGCGGCGGTAGGCCGAGAGCAGGCGACGCGCCACCGTGGCTACGTGCACCTCGTCGGGTCCGTCATAGATGCGCGCGAACCGGGCCTGCCGGTACATCCGTTCGAGGGGGGTGTCGTCGGTCAGGCCCAGGGCGCCGTGCACCTGGATCGCCCGATCGATGACATCGTGGAGCATCCGGGCCCCGACGACCTTGATGGTGCCGATCTCGATTCTCGCAGCATCGCCGGCATCGATCTGGCGGGCCGCCTGGAGCGTCAGCAACCGTGAGGCCTGGATCTGGGCGTGACTGTCGAAGATCATCCTCTGGACCTGCTGCTTCTCGGCGAGCGTGCTCCCGAATGCGACGCGCTGGTTGGCGCGATCGCAGAGCAGGTCGAAGGCCCGTTGCGCCTGGCCGAGCCAACGCATGCAGTGGAAGATCCGTCCCGGCCCGAGGCGCTGCTGGGCGATCACGAAGCCCGCACCCCGAGGACCGAGCAGGTGGGATTCGGGAACCCGAACGCCGTCGTAGGCGACCTCACAGTGTCCACCACGGATGCCGAGGACCGGGGTCTCGCGGACGATGCGATAGCCGGGATGATCGGTGGGTACCACGATCATGCTGAACGCCTGATGGGGCTCCGCATCCGGCTCGGTACGACACATCACGGTGGTGTAGGCCGCACGATCCGCACCGGTGGTGAACCACTTGCGACCATGGATTACCCACTCGCCCTCGATCAGGTCGGCACGCGTCTCGAGCTGGGTGGGGTCGGAGCTCGCGACCTCGGGCTCGGTCATGGCGAAGCTCGGGAAGATCTCGCCGGCGACCAGCGGGCCGAGATAGCGCTCGCGCCACAGGGGCGACGCGTGCTGGTGGAGCATCAGGGAGTCCTGGAGCGAATGGGTGCCGAGGGCCACCATGGCGTGCTCCGAGCGCCCGACGACTTCGTTCACGTAGACGTAGTCGAGAAACGGCAGCCCCCCTCCACCGATCTCGCGCGGGTGACCGAGCGCCCAGAGTCCCTCCCGCTTCGCCTCCTGCATCAGCTTCCGGAGCGCCTCTCCGGCCTCGGGGTCGCGACGGTCGAGGACCGGCTCGAGCGGAATCACCCGCTCGTCGACGAAGGATCGGACCCTCTCGCGAATCGGCCGCACGTGCTCGGGGACCGCGAAGCTCATGACTGCCCTCCTCGCCGGCTCCCGCCGGACGCCTCGTCGGATCCACGGCCCACCTCGTTGCCGGTGCCGGCAGCACCCCCGGACCCGGCTCCGAACCCGTTCCGCAGGCCGTTGCCGAGCCGACGCCGCTGCTCCTCGGCCGCATCGCGCACCTTGTGGAGCCAGTGCCGGGCCCATGCGAACTCGAGGCTCAGGACGCCGAGTCCGGCAGCGATTCCGAGCAGGCCCGGCCCGGGCGTGATCAGCATCACCAGTCCGAAGCCGACCAGGGTCCCCCCGACCACACACACCACGATCCGCCGAGCCGTCACGTACCCGACCTTCACCAGCCGTCTCACCATCGCTCCGCTCTCCGATCCGGGCCGCGCATACACGATACAATCAGCCCGCTTGGAGGGCCCGTGACGCGATGGGTGAAGACGACGGCCGCGCTGGTGGCCGGTGCAGCGTTCCTGCTGCTCCTGGTGGGAGCGTTCTTCGTGCTGGAAGGCCGCTGGCGCCACGCGCGCACCGTCGCCGGCGAGAGCCCGCACAAGGTCTACGTGATCCTCGGGTTCCACACGAACTTCTATCATTCGTGGCGCGGCGACACGCCCGACGAAGCGGGGTTCGGCACCGACATCCGGCTCGTCCGCCGGATCCTCGACATTCTCGACGAATCGAATCGGGCGGGACTCGATGCGCGCGGCTACTGGGAAGCGGACAACGCCTTCACGCTCGAGAGCATCCTCCCGACCCATGCGCCCGACATCCTCGAGGGCATCCGACGGCGCGTCGAGGAGGGGCGCGACGAGGTCCTGCTGGCGCCCTACAACAACGCAGCGATCTCGACCATGCCGCCCGACGAGCTGCGCGCCGCGCTTCGCTGGTCCGTCTCGAATCCATGGCGTTCCGGCGTGGAGGACCTCTTCGGCCGCTACACGCCCTGGGTGCGTCCCCAGGAAGGCACCTTCACACCGGGCCTGATCCCCTTTCTCTGGTCGGAGGGGATCGAGGGAGTGGTCCTCGCCTACTCGGGATACGTCTTCACCACCTTCAGCAACTTCGTCGCGCCGCTGCCTCCCGAACAACGCTACGGGGTGACGCGCCTGCGTACTCGACCCGACGGTCCCGAGACCGTGCTGCTGCCGTGCGTGAGCGTGGCCGACGTGTTGAATCACCGCTCGCTCGAGCAGTGGATGCTCGACCTGCGCAAGCTCCAGGTGGACGGAGTGGTCGACCAGGATCTCGTGATCCACATGAACTTCGACGCCGACGCCGAGTCGTGGGTGCCGAGCGATCTTCCCTGGACCGTGCGCTGGATGCCCAACGCGGGCGGCCTCCCCGAGTACATCGAGTACGTGAACAAATACGAATGGGCCGAGTTCACGACCCCGGGCGAGTTCGTCGCCGGGCGCCGCCCGCAGGGTGAGGTCGTCGTCTCCCAGGACCTGGCGGACGGCGCCTTCGACGGCCTCTACTCGTGGGCCGAGAAGTGGACCAGCCACGAGACCTGGACACGGATCGAACAATCGCGTCTGCTCGAGCGGCGGGCGGACGCGCTGGCCACCGATGTGAGCGTGGCTCTGTCGGCCAGCGAGCGAGACGAGTTCGCCCGGCTCGAGCGCGAGAACTTCCGCGAGCGCCTGCTCTCGCTATCGACCACCCACTTCGGAATGAGCACGCCCACCTTGAACGAGGAGCGGCAGGCGGTGGCGGACGCCATGGCGACCCGCGTGCGCGAGCGATCGCGTCGGATGCTCCAGCTGCTGGCCCAGCGACGCATCGAACGGGCGCTACGCGGAGGCGCCGCCTCCTCGGCCGACTACGTGGTCGAGGTGCGGGATCTGCGCGATCCGGGCCGCGATCGCGAGCCGCAAACCACGCGGGTCGCGAGCCTGGTGCGGGTCCCGCTGATCGTGCCTCGTGGACCCGTTCGGGCGGAGGTCCGCGACGAGACGGGGGAGCAGATCGACGCGTCGCTGGTCGATTTCGCCCTGCTCGACGACGAGCGACGGACGGCGCTGCTGTGGATCCGCCCGCTGCTCGCGGCGGGCGAGGCGCGGCGCTTCGAGATCCGGCTCGTCACCGGTTCGTCTGTCGAGGGGGCCGCGGCCCCCCTGCGCGAGCTACGCAACGACCGACTGGTGGTGCGGCTCGCTCCGGAGACGGGCATCGAGGCGATCGAAGCGGACGGCGCGGAGGTGGCGGGACGTCGTTTCCTGACCCCTTTCGTGAGCTACCGCCACCCGGAGACGGTGAGGCGCTTCGAGCCGAACCCATGGCAGATCACGCGGCCGGAGGACGAGACATGGCAGGGCCTCTCGCGCGCACGTCTCGAGACGGAGATCCCGCTGGACACCCCGACGGGCGAGGCCTCCGTCGGCCTACGTGTCGATCTCAGCCTGCCCGACGACGCCGGGACGATCGTGGCGGACGTGCAGGTCGACTATCCCTACACGCGCAAGGACGAGGTGCTCAAGACGGTCCAGCAGAAGCTCCGACGACTGCTCGACTTCCGCTGGATCGAGGTCGGCCCCTTCGAGCTCCGGCCCGCGCTCGACGCCACCCGGGAACGCCCCGTGCGGGTCTGGAAGCGCAACTATCTCGGCGTGGTGTCCCACTTCGACCTCGACTACGCCGGAATCAATCCGGCGAACGCCGAACTCGACGCCTTCAACAACCAGATCACGGCGGGCTGGGTCGCGGTGAGCGACGGCCGACGGGGCCTGCTGCTCGCGAGCGACGCCGACGTGCGCGCCTCGTTCGCCTTCGCACCCATGCGCTTGCGCGAGAGGAACGGCCGCCAGGAGCTCTCGCTGAACCCGTTCGGCTCGTACCATGGAGAGCAGCTCGACTACTCCCACATGGGTGGCACCGGGCTCGGCACTGCGATCGCGAACGTCGCGAGCGCCTCGATCCGGCCGAACGGCCCGAGCTACAACGGCCGCAGCGAGCGCTTCTCGCTGCTCCTCGCGCCCTACGAGGGAGATGCGCCCGGAGCCGAAGTCCAGCGCGAGGCCGAGGCCTTCCATCGATCGCCCGCCGTCGTCTACCTCGAGAGCCCGGATCGCGCCCCCGTCCGGATTCCCGGGGACGTCGGGCGGATCGCAGCCTCGTTGCGCCGACGTGCGCTGCAGACCGACGCCGCCCCTCTGGCCGCTCCGCGCGCCTTCCTCGCGAGCCCCACGGAGTCGGCGGTCGACCTCGTCTGGGACGCGCCCGACGACGCTCGGATCGACACGATCGAGGTCGCCTGGCGCGCGGTGGGCGAGGGACGCTGGATGACGCGCCGAGTGTCGGATGCCGATCGCGTCCGGATCGCCTCACTCGAGAACGGCGAGCGCATGCTGTTCCGGATCCGATCGGCCGCGAGCGAACGACGCGGCGAATGGAGCGATCCGCAGGAGGTGGTGGTCGGACCGGTCGGCACCACCGATCTGACGACGGGCCTCGACATCCCCGCCTTCCTGATGCTGAGGCTCTTCGTCGACGGCCTCTACCACGTCCTCACTTCGCCGTAGGCTCGTCGGGCCGCGCGCCGAAGAAGATCGCATAGAGAACCGGAACCACGATCATCGTGAGGACCGTGGCGACGATCAGGCCGAAGATGATCGTCACCGCCATGGCGACGAAGAAGGCGTCCGTCAGCAGCGGAATCAGGCCGAGCGCCGTGGTGAGCGCCGCCATGGCCACGGGGCGCAGCCGGCTCACGCCGGAATCGACGATCGCCTGGAAGAGCGGAACCGCCTTCTTCTGCACCTCGATCTCGTCGATCAGGACGATCGCATTCTTGATCAGCATCCCGACCAGCGAGAGGAAGCCGAGCAGGGCCATGAAGCCGAAGGGCTGACCGGTGACGAGGAGCCCGACCGTCACGCCGATCAGTGCCAGCGGAACACAGAGCCAGATGACGGCGGGCTGGCGCAGCGCGTTGAAGAGTCCGATCACGATCAAGATCATCGCGAGCAGGAAGAACGGGAGCTGCGCGGCGAGCGCGGCCTGGGCGTCGCCCGAGTCCTCGTACTCACCACCCCACTCGAGCTCGTAGCCGGGAGGCAGCTCGATCGCCTCCACCTGGGGCTTGATCCGGGCGAGCAGCTGGCTCGGGAGTCCGAAGGCCGGATCGGCGTGTATGGTGATGCAGCGCTTCCGGTTCTGGCGCTGGATGATGTCGTCCTCGAAGCGGGTCGGGAAATCGGCCACGACCTGGCGCAGCGGGATCGCGCGTTGCGCCACCGGGCTCCAGATCTGGAGGTTCCCGATCTGGGACACGTCGAGACGCTCCTCGTCGGGAGCCCGCAGCACGATCGGGAGCAGCTTGTCGCGCTCGCGGTAGATCCCGACGGTCTCTCCCTGGAACCCGACCTTGATCGCAGTGGCCACGTCGGGCCGTGTGATCCCGGCCAGATTGGCCTCCTCCTCGGCCATCTGGGGCCGCACCAGCTTGACGCGCTGGCGCCAGTCCTGGCGGATGCCCTTCGCCGCCGGATCGTCGCGCAGGATCCCCATCGCCTCGTTCGCGAGCCCCCGCAGCACCATCGGGTCGGAGCCCAGCAGGCGGATCTGGATCTTGCCCCCGTCGCCGGGCCCGAGCAGGAACTTCTTCCCGAACACCTCGGCGTCGGGATGCTCCGCCTGGATGCGAGGCTCCACCTCGGCGAGGAGCGCGTCGATGATTCGGTAGTCCTCGACGTCGACCAGGAACTGGGCATAGGCACTGTTCGGCTTCTCGGGCGCGTACGTGAGCAGGAACCGCATCCCCCCGGCCCCCGCCAGCGTCGTGACGTGGTTCACGCCGTCGACGCTCTCCAGGTAGTCCTCGACCTCGGAGGCGGCCGCGACCGTGTCGTCGATATGGGTGCCCTGCGGCAACCAGAAGTCGACCATGAACTGGGGCCGCGTCGAACTCGGGAAGAAGAGCTGGTCGACGTAGCCGAAGCCATAGAGAGAGGCGCCGAAGAGACCGACGACCACGCCCACCGTCACCCACCGCGCGCGCATGCAGGCGACGAGGAAGGAGCGATAACCGCGATAGACGCCCCCGCCGTAGACATCGTC
>CAYYUT010000216.1:0-6353 GCA_964474935.1 uncultured Spirochaetales bacterium | reverse complement strand
GTACGAGAGACCCTCGACTTCTTCGAGCAGTACAAGCGGCGCGAGGGCAAGGATGTCGACGTCGGCGAGCAGCTGGGGCGCGACGAGAGCCTGGCGGTGGTGAGCGCCGCGATCGCCCGCTACCGCGAGCGGTTCCCGCCCGATCGGGCCTAGCCGGACGTCGCGGGCGCGCGGATGGCGCCCGGGGCCCGCTTTCGAGCCAGATTCGCGCGGGCCCGCTCACGCGCGCGCCGTGCAGCGGCCGGCCATCCCTCTGCGGGCCGCCGGTGCCCGGGCGCGCTTTCCGGCCGCGGTGTCTTACCATTCGGTACATGGCGGAACGCTCCCGGACTGCTCTCCCGAAGCGTCGGCCGCTCCCCTCCCGCCTGATCACACGTTCGGCGGCCCGGCTCGGCCGCCTGCCCCTGACGGGCCGAGGTCTCGCCGTCGGGATCCTCTCGGCGGCCGCTCTCCGGGGCCTCGGCTACGGGGCGCTCGATCTCGTGGCCCTGACCCTCGGTCTGGCCGGTCTCGGGGTGGTCGCCGCGTCGGCGCTCGGCGGACTGGTGGCCCATGTCTGGCTGCGGGGCCGCCTCGCCCGGCTCGAGCCTCCGCCCCTGGCCCTCCGCGGCGAGGCAGGGATCCGGCTCGAGACCGGCTTCCGCTTCCCACGCCCCCGACCGCTCCCGCTCCTCGAGATTCGCTGGGACTGGGCGACGCCCGCCGGAGTCTCGTGCCGGGCGGTCGAGCGGGGCCCCCAGCTCTGCGAGCAGGTCCGGTTGCCGGCCCGCACCCAGCTCGACCGGGTGTCCCGCCGATTCGAGGTGGGCGACGTCTTCGGCTTCTGGCGCTTCCGCCACATCCGCGACGAGCCCGCCGCACTCACCATGCTACCGAGCCCGGGCGCGCTCCGGCGCATCGACGTGGTCCATTCGCTCGCAGGCGGCGAGGATCTTCCGGATCCCGCCGGGAGCCTCGAGGGCGACCGGCTCGAGATCCGACGCTATGCGCCGGGCGACCCGGTGCGCATGGTCCTCTGGAAGGCCTACGCCCGGACGCGCGAGCTGTACGTCCGGACACCCGAACGCAGCGTCGCCGAGGTGCACCGGACCCTCGCCTACCTGGTGGTGGCGCCGGGCGACGAGCCGGCGGCGGCAGCGCTCCGGGTGGCGCTCGAGACCGGGGTGCTCGGCGACGACTGGGTGCTCGGGGTCGACGGAACCGACGAGACGGCGGACGACCTCACCACGGCGCTCGCGCTCGTGGCCCGCTCGGGAAGGGACGACATGCGGGAACAGCCGGGTGGCTCCGGGCTCGAGGCGTTCATCCGCCGCGAAGGGCGCGGCGTCGGACGCGCCGTCGTCTTCGTGCCCGCCCGCGAAGGCGAGTGGCTCGACAACGCCCTGGCCGGTGTGGCCGGTCTGCGCAAGACCCGATTCGTGGTCGCCGCCGACGGCGTCGCGTTCGACCCGGACGAACGACCCCTGTGGCGGCGCGCCCTCTACGCGTCCGAGGCCCCCCCGCCGGCGAGCCCCGAGCGGACCGAGCTCGGGCGCGTGATCGCGCGCATCGCGGCCGGAGGCCACGATCTGATCTTCGTCGATCGCCGTTCGGGGCGAGCGAGCGACCACGGTCGGCTGCGCGCGGCGAGGATGAGCGCGTGATGGCTCGGGCACGACAGGGATGGGTGGGCCTGGGGACCTCGACGGTTCCCCTCGTCCTGCGGGCAGGGGTGCTCGGACTGGCCGCGACGGTCTTCTGGTGGCCCCTGACGACGCCGGGCGGGGTCGCGGCGGCCGCGTTCGCCGCGGTTGCCCTCTCGGTGAGTGCCGATCTCTTCGTCTCCGGACCCGGAGCGCGGCTGCGCCCGGCCGTCGTCACGCTCGGCACGCTCGCCCTGGCGGTCGCCGGCGCCAGCGCCGCGCACGGCCTGCAGTCGACGACCTGGGTGGCCTCGCTGCTCGGGCCGCTCGGCGCGCTCCGCGCGTCCGAGGTGCTTCGCGCGCTGGTCCTGACCGGCGCGGTGGTCTTCCTGCTGCGCTTCCTGGCGCGTCGCCATCCCGCCGCGGCGAGCCTCGAGATCGCGGTGGTGGGAGCGGGATTCGTGAGCGCGCTCGCCGCGCACCGCGAGGGAATGATCCATCGTCCCCTTCCCCTCGGCGACTTCGCCTGGGCCCACGGGCTCGACCCGACGGTGCTCCTGCTGGGGCTCGGTCTGGGCTCGGCCCTCGTGCTCGCCGCCCTGCTGCTGGCCGATCAGGGCGGGCGACGCGCCGCGCTGCATCTGGGAACCCTCGCCCTGCTGGTCCTGTCCCTCGTGGTCTGGGTGCGGGTGGCCGGGCTGCCGACGCCCGAGGCGCCCCGCCAGCTCGGACTCACCGAGGACGGCGACGAGAGCCGCTCGGATGGCGGGGGCTCGTCGCGGGACCTCGACTTCCGCAACGAGCTCGGCAACGACGGAGCGCTCGCGCCCGTCGCCGTCGTGGTGCTCCACGACGACTACGACCCGCCCGAGGGCGCCTACTACTTCCGCCAATCGGCTTTCTCGCGCTTCAACGGCCGCCGGCTCGTGCAGGCCACGCGGGGCGACGTCGACCGCGACATCCTCCAGGGATTTCCGGGCGGCGCCTTTGCCGTGCCCTGGACCCCGCCGGACGAAGACGACCGCGCGCCTCTCCGTACCACCACGGGCCTGCTCGTGGATCACGTGAAGCCCTTCGCCCTCGATTCTCCAGTGATGGTCGAGCCCGCGGGAGCGGCCGATCCGCGCTTCCGACGGGTCTACGAGACGCTCTCGCTCGTCCAGGATGCACCCCTCGACCATCTGCTCGGGGTGGCGGGCGACGCGTCGGCGACCTGGAGCTTCGAGCAGCGCCGCTACTACACCGAGCTTCCGGACGACCCGCGCTACCGCGAGCTGGCCCGCGAGATCGCCGCGAACCTCAAGCCTTCCTTTCGAGACGACCCGATGGCCAAGGCCCTGGTGGTGAAGTTCCACCTCGACGACGCCGGCACCTACAGCCTGAAGAGCCAGCACGCCGATGCCCGCGACCCGGTCGCCTCCTTCCTCTTCGGCGACCTGACCGGCTACTGCGTGCACTTCGCGCACGCGGCCGTGTACCTGCTGCGCGCTCTCGACGTGCCGGCCCGCGTGGGCGTCGGCTACGCCGTGCCTGCGGAAGACCGCGGGGGCGGCTCGGCCATCCTGATCCGAGGTCTCAACTCGCACGCCTGGCCCGAGATCTACGTGGACGGGGTGGGTTGGGTGGTGGTCGACATCGCGCCGAGCCGGGTGCTCGACGAGCTGGCGGCCCGCCCCGATCCGACCCTCCAGATGATGCTCGGCGAGATGCTGCGCGAGCAGGCGCAGGCGGAGGGCCAGCAAGCCGACGGGGAAGGCCTCTCGTGGGCCCGCATCGCGCGGGGGGTCGCCGGCCTGCTCGCGATCTGCCTGATGGCGGGCTTCGGCGTGAAGCTCTACCGCCGCGCGGCCCCCTGGATCGCACCCGAGAACGAGCTTCCGCGCGTGGCCTACCGGGCGGCGATCGATCGGCTCGCCGGTCTCGGGCTGCGCCGGAGCTTCGGGGAGGGACGACTGGGCTTCGCCGGGCGCGCCGCGCGACTGGCGCCGAGCTTCGCGCGCCTGAGCGACGCCCACGTGGCGGCGGCCTGGGGGAGTGCTCGCCCGCGCGACCCCCGCGAGTGTCGCGACCTCCTGTCCGAGATCCGGCGCGAGCTGAGGGGCGCCGCGCCCTGGTGGCAGCGCGCCCTCGCCCTGCTCAACCCCTACGATTGGTGGCTGGCCCGCTAGTGTCCCGTTCGAGGAATGCGGCGTGTGTCTCGATGGCCCGCTCGCGCGGCACCGAGCGCACCGAGGGAGTGGCTTCGGGGCGCGGGCACGACGCGCGCCCCAGGCATCGCTGCGCGACGCCCGGGGAGCGAAAGGTCTCCAGCGCTCCGTCGACACCTCCGATCGCCGACGAACCCATGGAACAGGGCACCAGCGCGGAGACCCGATGACTTCGACCGATCCCGACGACCTGCGTACCGAGGCCCTTGCCCCCGCGGCCGAGCCCGTCCAACCGGCGAGCGACGTGGCGAGCGACGTGGCGAGCGACGCGGCGAGCGACGCGCCCGACGCTTCCGACACGCTCGATGCGGCGCGCGAAGTGCTCGAACGGTTGCGGGCCCGTGTGCTGGCCCAGGTACTCGGCCGCGACGAGGTCGTCGATCTGGTCCTGATCGCCCTGCTCGCCGATGGGCACGTGCTGCTCGAGGACTTCCCAGGCTCCGGGAAGACCACGCTCGCCAAGGCCCTCGGCGAGGCGATCGTCGAGAACGACGCGACGAGCCCGATCGCGGCGTTCCGCCGCATCCAGTTCACGCCCGACCTGCTCCCGTCCGACGTGACGGGTGTTTCGGTGTTCGACGCCACCAGCGGGCGCTTCGAGTTCCACCGCGGACCGATCTTCGCGCACGTGGTGCTCGCCGACGAGATCAACCGAACCTCGCCGAAGGTGCAGGCCGCGATGCTCGAGGCGATGGGCGAGAAGCAGGTGACGGTGGACAACGTCACGCATCCCCTCGACGGACTCTTCTTCGTGATCGCCACCCAGAACCCGCTCGATCTGGCGGGCACCTATCCGCTCCCGGTGGCCCAGCTCGACCGCTTCCTGTTCAAGATCCGGATGGACCACATCGACCGCGCGTCGGAGCTCGCCGTACTCGAGAGCTTCCAGGCGCGGCGCGATCGCGAGCGCCCCGACCTGCCGCGCGTCCGCCACGAGGACGTGCTCGCTGCGCGGAGCGCCATCGACCGCGGGGTCGCGATCCATGGCGCCATCCAGGAGTGTCTGGTCGACGTCGCGGGCGCCCTCCGCAGCGACGAGCGCGTGCTCCAGGGCAACTCGACGCGCAGCCTGGTGGTGGCGCTGCCCGCGCTGCAGGCGCACGCCCTGCTGCGCGGGCGCGACTTCGTGAGCGACGAGGACGTGCGCGCGCTCCTGCCCTTCGTCCTCGCGCATCGCATCGAGCTGGTTCCGGGGGTGGCCGATCCGGGCGAGGTGATTCGCGAGGCCATGCTCGCGCCGCTCGATCGGCTCGCGGCATCGACCCTCACCCGTGCAGGAGGCCGTTCGCGGTGAGAGCGCTCCTCGCGGGCCTGCTCGCGGGCCTGCTCGCGGCGAGCGCCGCGGCCCGCGAGCCCGAGACGGATGCGCCGCCCGAGCCCATCCCGCCCGGCTTCGAGGAAGACCTGCGCGAGAGCCTCGCGAGCGAGTTCCCGGGGACGGGCGGCGATCTCGAGGCGCTCTCGGCCCTGCTCGCCTACGACAGCGGCGCCCTGGTGAGCGCGCGCGAGACGGCCGAGCGTCTCATCGCGCGCGACGCCCGCTCGGTGCAGGGCCACACCCTGCTCGGTCTCGTGCTCGCGCGCGGAGAGGGCAACCTCGCCGGCGCGGCGCATCATCTCGAACGCGCCGTCTCGTCCTTCGAGGATCGCCACGGCGACCCGTCGGACGGCACGCCCTGGTTCTGGCACCAGTTCGCGCTCGAGAGCCTGGCCGAGCTCTACGGCGACATGGGGCGGCGCGAAGACGCCCTCGAGATCGTGGAACGACTCGAGGCGGCCTACGAGGGCAACTGGCGACAGTACACGGGCTGGTGGCTCTACCGGCTGGGTCGCTTCGACGATGCGCGCGCGCTGGCCCGTTCGATCATCGAGGCGGGCGAGGACTCCGAGGCCCGGGCGCGCGGCTGGAACGTCCTGTGCGCGGTGGAGGGCGATTCGGGTCGTCTCCTGGCCGCCTACGACGCTTGTCATGCCGCCCTTCGCGAAGACCGCACGGACGAGCGGATCAACCCGGTGCAGCTCACCAACACGGCCGAGGCCGCGCGCGCCCTGCTGCGGGTGGACGAGACCGAGGAATTGCTCCTCGAGGCCACCGGGCACTTCCATTCGGCCACCGTCTCGATTCCGTGGAGCGAGCTGATGTGGCTCTACGTGGTGCAGGGGCGGCTCGCCGAGGCGGTCGAGGCGATGCGCGAGAGCCAGCGTTGGCGGAGTGGGCAGCAGGCCTGGGTGGGTGCGCTGAGCTGGGGGACCCAGGACGTGATGGCGGCGCACCTGTTGCTCGCGGCCGGCTACGACCAGAAGGCGACCCAGCTCACGCGCCGCGCGATGGAGCAGCCCGATCGCTACGGGCGCTACTCGTCGGAGCCCGGCGAACACAGTGGATGGGTGAGCCTGCTCGATCGCGCGAGCAACCTCGCGTCGGCCGAGCGCCAGCTGGAGGCGGCCGCCAGCGTCGGATGGACGGACGTCACCACCTGGGGGCGCGCGCGCTGGGCCGCACTCGGACACCGCTGGCGCGCCT
>CAYYUT010000215.1:0-6415 GCA_964474935.1 uncultured Spirochaetales bacterium | reverse complement strand
CCTTGTGGACCCCGACGAGCGGGCGGAGGATCGCCTGGTCGGTGGCGCGTCCGATCTCGGCGAGGTTCTGGAGCGTCTGGGACGAGACCTGGCCGACCGCCTCGCCCGTGATGAGGGCGAGGGCGTGTCGGTCGGGCGCCAGCCGGGTGGCCACCCGGAGCATCGAGCGCTTGAGCAGGATCTGCCAGAAGCGCATGTGGGTGCGTTCGCGCAGCGCCAGCATGATCGGGCTGAAGTCGACGGCGTGCACGAGCGGGCGATCGCCGTAGGCCCAGCGATCGACGAGGGCCTTCAGCACGCGAAGCGCCCCGAGCTGATGTCCGGTGCCCCCGAGGTTGCAGAACAGGAAGTCGAGTGCCACGCCGCGCCGCCACATCTGCCAGGCGGCGACGGCCGAGTCGTAGCCACCCGAGACGAGGGCGAGCGCACGACCCTCCACCCCCAGTGGCAGACCTCCGGGCCCCTCCCTGCGCTCGCCGAAGATCGCCGCCCGACCCTCGCAGAGCTCGACGTGGACGGTCACCTCGGGGCGCGCGAGATCGACACCCGCCGCGAGCGGGAGGAGCGCCCGTCCGAGCGCGATCTCGAGCTGGCGGGCCGACAGCGCCCCGGGCTCGCGTCCGCCGACACGACGCGCCCGCACCGCGAACCGCCGACCGGCGAGGCGGTCGCGGAAGCGCCGCGTCGCCCCGGCGACGATCTCGTCGAGGTTCTCGCGCGCACGCGCCTCGACCCGCGAGACCGACTGCACCCCGAAGATCCGGGAGAGCACCTCTTCGGTCCGTGCGTCGAGGCTTCGCACCTCCAGCCGGTTGCGGGTGGCGGAGACCTCTCCGGTGATGCCCTCGGCGCGGAGCGCCGCGGCGACATTGGCGGCGAACCGTTGCATGAAGCGGCCGCGCGTCACACGCGACTTGGTGGCGATCTCGCCCGAGAAGCGGCCGATCAGGAGGTCCGTTCCCGGACCGTCCGTGACGTCCGGTACCGTCGTGTCGACTCGAGGTTCGCTCACCGCCTGTCCCTCGCGTCCAACCGGTCGCATCCAACTGGCCGGGTCCAACCGGTCGCGTCCAGCCCATCGGGCTCGACGCCCGCTAGCGCAGTCCCGCGTTCCGCAGGTGATCGAGCTCGTTGAAGTTCACGAGCGCCCACACCAGCCCGCGCTCACCGAGGGGCCGCGCCTGGAGCACGGTGTAGGCGGCCAGCTCGCTCTCGAACCGGAGCCACTCCCACGGCACCGGCCGGACGTCGAGCAGATGCGTGGTCGACACCGCATTGGTACCGCCATGCGCCACGATCACGATCGACGGCCGTCGTTCGGGCGCGCTCCACACGGTGAAGTCGTGCTCCTTGATCGGTTTCATCTCGTGTCGCGCGAGGGTCTCGGTGAGGGCCGTCGTCACGCGGGCATGGAAGTCGTAGAAGGTCTCGGCGCCGGGCCAGCCCTCCCAGTGGTCGCGCAGCGGTCGCCGGGAGAGCTCGCGGAAGTAGCGGTCGACCTCGTCGGACGGCATGCCCGAGATCTCGATCCCGATCTCGGCCAGTCCCTCCACCGTGATCGGCTCGATGCCGGTGGCCTCGGCGAGCGGTATCGCGGTCTCCTGCGATCGGCGGTACGGGCTCACGTAGATCGCATCGATCGGATGGCGCGAGATCGCGTCGGCGGCAGCGCGCGCCTGGGCCCGACCGAAGGCCGAGAGCCCGGGGTCGCGCACCGAGCCCCCGCCGCCCGGGTTCCAGTCGGGCTCGCCGTGGCGCAGCAGCACGACCTGGGCCGGCGACCGTTCGCGCTGCTCCGCCTCGCGAAGCGAGGTGCCCGACCGCTCCGGTCCGTCCGCCTGGCTCATTCGTAGAGCCCCATGGCACAGCCGTCCTTGCGCCGGTCGCTCGCGCCCACGAGCACGCCGTCCGCTTCCACTGCCACCGCCTGTCCTCCTCCGAAGAAGTCGACCATCGCTTCGCCCGGGCCTCGCACGTCGTGACCGCGCGCGCCGAGCGCGTCGGCCAGACAGCCGCCCTCGTCCACTGCGAGCCCGGGACACTCGATCGCCACCCGACGCCCTTCGACGAATCGGAAGCGGGCCCGGTCGAGGGCCTCCTGGGGGTTCAGTCCGTGGTCGACCAGGTTCGCGACGAAGCCGGTGTGGGCCTGGGCCTGGATGTCGCCCCCCATGATCCCGAAAGCCATCCAGGGCCTGCCACCCCGGAGGAGCATGCCCGGAATGATGGTGTGGAGGGGCCGCTTCCCGGGTGCGAGCCGGTTCGGGTGGTCGGGGTCGAGACGGAAGCCCGCGCCGCGATTCTGGAGCACGATCCCGGTGTCGCCGCAGGCGATGCCCGACCCGAATCCCTTGTAGAGACTCTGGATGAACGACACCAGGTTGCCCTCGGCGTCGGCTGCACACAGATAGACCGTGTCTCCCCGTGCGATTCCCGAGCGCGCGCAGTCGAGCGCCCGATCGCCGATCTGGCCGGCGCGATCCCGGGCGTAGGACGACGAGAGCAGGTGGTCGATCGGGAGCTCCTCGTGCTCGGGGTCGGCCACCCAGGCGTCGCGGTCGGCGGTGGCGAGCTTCACGGCCTCGATGCGGCGGTGCCAGTCGAGAGCGCTCGACGCCGGGGCCGCCGGCCCGAGCGCCTCGAGGATTCCGAGCGCCACGAGGGCGGCGATTCCCTGTCCGTTCGGCGGCAGCTCGGCGACCTCGACCCCGCGATAGCGTCCGACGAGGGGCTCGACCCAGGTCGAGGTGTGCCCGGCTAGATCGTCGGGCTCGAGGCCGCCCCCCTCCTCGCGCGAGGTCGCGACGATCGCCTCGGCGATCGGCCCGGCATAGAACGCCTTCGCGCCGTCCCGGGCGATGGCTTCGAGGCTCCGGGCGAGCGCCGGCTGGCGGAAGCGCTCGCCCGCGGCCGGCGCGCGCCCCTGGAGGGTGAGGGCGGCGCGGGCCGGTCCGTTGCGCAGGCTTCCCAGTCCGACCAGGAGCTTCCAGTAGTGGGCCACCAGCTCGCTCACAGGGAAGCCGTCGCGCGCCAGGCGGATCGCCGCCTCGAGCACATCGCCGAGCGGGAGTCTGCCGTGCGCCTTCGAGAGCGTCTCCCAGGCGTGCACGGCCCCCGGCACGGTGGCCGACAGGATCCCGTGCTCGGGCATCGCGTCGAGGCCGAGCGAGCGGTATCGGTCGAGCGTTGCAGCGGCAGGTGCCCGCCCGCTTCCGTTCAAGGCCCTCAGGCCTCCGTCCCGCACCGAGCCGAACAGGGCGAAGACGTCGCCGCCCACGCCGGTGGACATCGGCTCCACCACGCACAGGGTGGCCGCCGTGGCGATCGCCGCGTCGATGGCGTTGCCGCCGCGGCGCAGGACGCCGATGCCCGCAGCCGTCGCGGCCGGCACGCTCGAAGCGACCATGCCGCGCTCCGCCAGGACACAGGAGCGCTCGCTTCGGAGGGGGCCCGAGACCTGTCCCCGGCGGGAGGGCAGCATGCGCGCGATGCTAGCAGCCGGGGGGTCGCGTCTGGCGGAAAACCCGGAGTCAAGCCGGGCCCCGAAGTGGCCGAATCCGACGCTGGAGCCATGGCCAGCCCCGACATCGACCAGACGACCGAGACGACCACGAAGAGCACGAGCGACGACCCGCCGAAGGGCCCGTCGCGCTATCGGGTGCACCTCCTGCGCGAGGCCTGGCCGACGCAGGGTGGGATCTCGTACCGCCGCGACGAGGAAGAACGCCTGCTCGAATGGAGCAAGGTCGAGTACGCCCTCGCCTGCGAGGTGGGTGAACCGGAGGGCGTGCGCACGGTGGTGTTCGATCTCGTGGTCGGGTCGCTGGGCCCGGAGTGCGTCGTGCTCCGAACCGACGCCGAACCCGGCGACGACGCGATCGAGATGGCGCGGGCGATCGAGGCGGCGGTCGGTGCTGCGCGCTGCTCGGGTGCGCTCCGTTCGTTGGCGGTGGACGGGATCGCGAGCCTCTGGCATCCCGACCTGGCGAGCTTCGAGGAGCAGGCGCTCGAACAGCTCCGATACCGCTAGGCGGGGAGCGCGGGACCCCCGGTTCCGGATCGACGTCGGCGGCGCACGGCCGGGTCGCGGGCGGGTCGTCCCGAGCGTCGGGCGCTCCGGCGCGAAGCTCGCCCGGAGACCGAAGGCGCCCTCCGTTCCGTGCGCCACGCCCACGTCTCGGCCGTCGAGCCCATGCCGGCGATCGTCGTCGCTCCGGGGTCCCCGCCTCCGACCCCCGTCACGCCAGCGGCCCGCACCGAGCGCGTCGCGACGACCTGCTAGCATCGCGCGCCATGCCGGGTCGGGTACGCGTCGAGAAGGAAGGCGCGCTCGGGTGGATCGTGTTCGACCACCCCGAGCGACGCAACGCGATCACCGAGGACATGTGGAGGGCCATCCCCGGGGCGACGGCCGACCTCGCGGCCGACCCCGCGGTGCGGGTGGCGGTGATGCGGGGGGCGGGCGAAGCGGCCTTCGTGTCGGGCGCCGACATCTCGGAGTTCGAGCGTACCCGGATCGGAGCGAACGCCCTCGCCTACGAGGAGCTGAACGGCCGCGCATTCGACGCACTGGCCGACTTCCCGAAGCCCCTGCTCGCGATGATTCATGGCTTCTGCGTCGGGGGCGGGATGGCGATCGCCCTCCACGCCGACCTCCGCTACGCCAGTCACGACGCGCGTTTCGCGGTTCCGGCCGGACGTCTCGGGCTCGGGTATCCGCTCGGCGGGATCCGCACGCTCCTGCATCTGCTCGGCCCCTCCGTGGCGAAAGAGGTGTTCTTCACTGCCCGGCGCCTGCGCGCCGACGAGGCCCGCGAGCGCGGGATCGTGAGCGAGGTGCTCGATCCGGCCGAGCTCGAGACCCGCGTGCGGGAGATCACGGAGACCATCGCCGCCAACGCGCCGCTCACGCTTCGCGCGGCGAAGCTCGCCATGCGCGAGCTCTCGCGCGACCCCGCCGATCGCGATGTGGAAGCCATGCGCGCCGCCGTGCTGGAGTGCTTCCACAGCGAAGACTACAAGGAAGGTGTCCGCGCCTTCCTCGAGAAGCGGCCGCCCGCCTTCGAGGGTCGCTAGCCGGCAACGGGCGAAACGGTGCGTTCGGGGTTCGCCATCACCCCGCCTTGCGATCCGCGAGGCGTCGGGCGCCCCGGTTCGACCGTCCTTTCTGGGCCCGGAGTCCGGACCCCACCCCGATCGCGGTCGTACGGAATGGTTGCGCCCGGCGGGTCCAGTGCACAATATTGGGCCGTCGCGCCCCCGGGGTGCAGTCTCGATCATCCAGACTGGCGCGCGCCGCCGCCAGAACCGACGGAAAGAGCAAGCCATGACCATCGCGATGCGATCCGTGACCCATCGGCGAACGACACTCGGGCTGGTTGCCATGGCGGCGTTGGTGCTCCTCGTCGCGGGCTGCGCGAAGCAGCCGAAGGAAGAGGAGCTCGGCCGCAGCGGCGGCGGCTTCGAAGAGGGCCGCCTCGGAGACCGCGACCGGCTCGAGGGCGAACGGATCCAGGACGAGACGACCCGCAGTCTCCAGACCCAGCTCTCGGCCGTCTACTTCGACTACGACCGCGCGACCCTTCGCGACGATGCGCGTTCCAGGCTCCAGGAGGCCGCCGATGCGATCCGTGGCTTCCCGTCGTGGGCCGAGATCACGATCGAGGGTCATTGCGACGAGCGTGGCACCGAGGAGTACAACCTCGCGCTCGGCGATCGCCGGGCCAACGTCGTGAAGAAGTATCTGGTGGCGCTGGGCGTATCGCCCGGTCGCATCGCCACCGTCAGCTACGGCGAGCTCAAGCCCGCGGTGCGAGGCCACGACGAGACGGCCTGGCGCTGGAACCGCCGTGCCGAGTTCCAGGTGTCGCGCTGACCGGCTGCTCCATCGGCCCACCCCTCCGCGTTCCACCTTTCTGCGGCCTGCTTGCCCCGCGATCGGCGCGGGTGGTACCGTCGTGATCCACCCACGATCTCGCGAGGAGCTCCCATGCCCGTTCACGGCGGCAAGCTCGCCGCGGCCGCACTCAAGCAGGCCGGCGTCGAGTGCATCTTCACCCTCTCGGGCGGTCACATCATGCCGCTCTACGATGGCTGCATCGACGAGGGGATCCGGATCATCGACGTCCGCCACGAGCAGGCCGCCGTTCACGCAGCCGACGCCTGGGCGCGCTGCAACCCGGGGCGGGTCGGGGTGGCGGCCATCACTGCAGGGCCGGGCGTCACCGACGGTGTCACGGGCGTCGCCAACGCCTGGCGCGCGAACTCGCCCATCCTGGTGTTCGGGGGACAGGGGCCCTTCCAGAACCTGCGTCGCGGCTCGCTCCATGAGATGGATCACATCGGGGTGATGCGGCCGATCACGAAGTTCGCCGACGCCGTCTACCAGACCCACCGCATCCCGGAGTACGTCGAG
>CAYYUT010000214.1:0-6466 GCA_964474935.1 uncultured Spirochaetales bacterium | reverse complement strand
ACGCGGAGGTGCATCAGCTCACGCGCGCCCGGCCCCACCTCGAGATCGAGACCAGCCCCATCCGGATCGACGACAAACACGTACGGGCCGTCGAGTTCGAGCTGCGACGCGGACGCATCGTGGCGATCGTGGTGGCCAAGGCGCGCGGCGAGATCACCCTGGTCGGTCCCTTCCGACGAGGCAGGACCGAGGGCCCCTGTCTGAGCTTCCCCTACGGCGCCGAGGGAGAGCTCGAGACGGCCCTCGCAGGGTTTCTGGAGCGCTTCCTCGAGGAAGCCGCCACGCCGTGAGGCCCACCCGATCCGGATCCCGTGACCAGGGGGGCCCGCCGGCATCCCAACGACACCGCGGCGCGCCCTCGCCGAGGCAACCATGACGCAGTACCGCGCCAGCAGCGCCGAGATGGCCCGTCCCATCGAGTCGGTCTCGGATCTCGTGGCCTATCTGCGAACCGGCGAGAAGCCGCCCGAACGCTGGCGCGTCGGCACCGAGCACGAGAAGGTGGGGCTCCTGCTGCCCGAGGTGGCCCCGATCCCATTCGATGGCGAGCGCGGCATCGAGCGTCTACTGCGCTCGATCGCCGAGCAGGACGACTGGTCGCCCATCGAAGAGGGGGGCCACGTGGTGGCGAGCGAGAAGAAGGGATCGAGCCTCACGCTCGAGCCCGGTGGTCAGCTCGAGCTCTCGGGCGCGCCCCTCGCCAACATCCACGAGACCTGCGCCGAGGTGCACGAGCACCTCGCGGTGCTGAAACGTGCCTCCGAGCCCCTCGGAATCGCGTGGCTCGGGCTCGGGATGCATCCGCTCCACACCTGCGCCGCGCTGCCCTTCGTCCCGAAGGAGCGCTACGCGATCATGCGTGAATACCTGCCGACGCGCGGCGCGCTCGCGCTCGAAATGATGCAGATGACGGCCACCGTCCAGGCGAACTTCGATTTCGCCGACGAGCGCGACATGGCCGAGAAGATGCGGGCGGCGCTCTCGGCGACGGCCGTCGTCTCGGCGATCTTCGCGAACTCGAGCCTCTACGAGGGCAAGCCGAGTGGCTTCGTCTCGCGCCGCATCCACATCTGGCGCGCCACCGATCCCGACCGCACCGGCATGCTCCCCTTCGTGTTCGAGCAGGACTTCGGCTACGCCGACTACGTCGAATGGGCCCTCGACGTTCCGGTCTTCTTCATCATGCGCGGCGAACGCCTGCTGCCGCTTCGGGGCAAGAGCTTCCGGCGCTTCATGGGCGAGGGCCACGAGGGCGAGCGCGCCACGCTCGGCGACTTCGAGCTCCACCTGACGACCCTCTTTCCCGAGGTTCGGCTGAAGCGCTATCTCGAGGTGCGCGGCGCCGACGCGTCGACCTCGAAGCTGACCTGCTCGCTGCCCGCCATCTGGAAGGGCCTGCTCTACGACGCCGAGGCGCGGCGGGCGGTGCCCGAGCTGTTGCCCTGGTCGCAGGCCCTGCGAGAGGAGGCGCTCGAGGTGGTGGCGCGCGACGGACTGACCGGTCGCATCGGCGGACGCAGCGTGCTCGAGCTCGCGCGCGAGCTCACCGACCTGGCCGCGCAGGGGCTCGCGCGCATCGGTCACCGCAACGCGTCGGGCGAGGACGAGCGCGGCTTCCTCGATCCGGTCTACGAGCAGCTCGATCGGGGCGCGAGCCCCGGTCGCGTGGTGATGGAGCAGTGGGAGGGCGCCTGGTGTCGCTCTCCCGAACGGTTGATCGAGTACGCACGCTACTGATAGAGTGGTGCTCCCCCACGGGGAGCGTCTGGGAGGCTCTCGTCATGTCCGCGCACAACTTCAAGGTCGTCTTCCAGCTCGACGAGCAGGACGCGAGCTATTTCCGTGG
This sequence comes from uncultured Spirochaetales bacterium, assembly GCA_964474935.1. Taxonomy (GTDB): domain Bacteria; phylum Myxococcota_A; class UBA9160; order UBA9160; family JAFDDA01; genus CAYYUT01. Next base: position 4,620 of record CAYYUT010000214.1, on the reverse strand, counting down.
CCTCTACCGGAAGGCCAAGAAGGGCGCGGCGGCGCTCGACCGCGACCAGGTGATCGCCGACGCCGAAGCCCTCGTGAAGAAGGTGCAGGGCTCGAAGAAGGTGCCGCCCTTCGTCTCGCGGGCGATCGAGCCGCTGGCCGATCTGATCCAGCTCCTGCAGGACAAGGACTACTCGGTTCCGAAGCCCGTCGAGAAGGACATCGTCGCGGGCATCGCCTACTTCGCCGAGCCCGAGGACCTGATTCCGGACCACGTGCCCGTGCTCGGGTACCTCGACGACGCGATCATGGTCCGGTTCCTCGAAGACGAGTTCCAGGACGAGATCTGGGCCTACCGGAAGTTCCGGGGCTATCGCGAGACGGCCGAGCAGCGGCCCTGGTCGCAGGCAGCGCGCGAACGTCTTCCGGCCCAGCTCCAGAGCAAGACGGCCGAGCTGCGTGCCAAGATCACCGAGCGCAAGGAGAAGCGCGGCAGGAAGGGTCGCTTCAGCTGGTAGCGATCGCCTGCGCCTGATGTCGCGATGAGCGAAGCCCCGAAGCCGCGCATCCTGATCGTCGACGACGAGGAGGCCATCCTCGAGACCATGGCCTTCACGTTCGAGGACGACTACGACGTGTTCACCGCCACCGATCCGGAGCGCGGGCTCGAGCTGCTCGAGCAGCACGCACCGGTGGCCGCGGTGATCTCCGACCAGCGGATGCCCAAGACCAGCGGGGTCGAGTTCCTCGCCGAGGTGTACGCGCGCTACCCGGCCACCACCCGAATCATGCTGACCGGCTTCGCCGACATGGAGGCCACGATCAAGGCCATCAACGATGGCCACGTCTACGCCTACGTGACGAAGCCCTGGGAGCCCGACGATCTGAAGCAGCTGGTGCGGCGCGCCGTCGACTTCCACTCGCTCCGGCTCGAGAACGAACGGCTCGTGAACGATCTGCGGGGAGCGAACGTATTCCTCGAGGCGGTGATGAATCAGCTCGACACCGGGGCCCTGGCGCTCGATTCGCTCGGTGTGGTGCGGGCTGCCAACCGGGCGGCGCTCGCGTATCTCGGACTCGAGAAGGACCCGCGAGGCAAGTCGCTCCCCGACGTGTTCGGCAACGAGCCCCTCGGTCCGGTCGCCAACGCGGTCGAGCGGCTCGGGAGCAACGGCGTCGGCAGCTACGAAGATCTCGACCTGCGGCACGGCGCCTGCACGCTCCGGCTGCGTGTGTCGCTCAAGTCGCTCACCGACTCGGGCGACGAGGAGATCGGTCGGGTGATCCTGCTGCGCGAGATCTCGCACGAGCCGTTGCGGCGCGAGTTCGAGGAGATCGTCGGTTCCATCGCCGAAGCCGACGAGGGGCTTCGGGGGCGGCTCGTCGATACGCGGCCCGCGCTGCGCGCGCTGTCCGAGCGGGCCCGAGAGGCGAGCGTGCGTTCGCCCGGGATGGCCGAGCTCGCCGAGCAGACGGCGCGGACGCTCACCGCGATCGAGCACTGGCTCGACGTGGACGAGGCGCTCGCCAGCGAGGACTATCCGGACGCCCGGCTCCTGATCGATCGGATGCGGGTCGCGATGGCCCGCTGGCCCCTCGCCGATCAGGTGCCGAAACGGGTCGGCGAACTCGCGGCCCGCGTGGAGGCCTACTACGAGTCAGGCGAGAATCCAAAGCAGCACGTCCTCTAGGGCTCCGACTCCGACCCCGGCGCCGGCGGGACTCGAGCGTCTCGAGTACCGCGTGGCGCGGCTCGGGCTCAGGGTGCGCTTCACCTACGCGTTCCACACGCGCGAGGTGCGCTTCGAGCGCGATCTCGGCAAGGGCTTCGAGCGGAGCTTCCCGGAGACGTTCGCGTTCCGCGCCGAGCGGCACGACCCGGCCGAGCTCTATCTCCAGCTCGAAGACCTGTGGTCGAAGCCCGGCCTGCTGGCGCCGCGCGCCAACCGGCGCGAGTCCGAAGAGGTGATGGTGCGTCTGGCCGGGGCGATGCCGGGCTACCTCGAGCGGGTGCTCTCGCGCATCGAGACCGAGGGGCGTCTCGAGGGGGCGGCGCTCGCGCGGGTCTACGAGGACGTCGGTCTGCTCGCGCAGATCATGGCGCGCTTCATCAGCGACAAGCAGCTCGACGAGCAGACCCGGCTGCACATGGCCGCACTGCACCTGCGGCGGGTGATCCTCCGGGCCTACCGCTCGCTGCTCGCGTTGCGCGTGGCACCCGAGTACCTCGAGTCGTATCTCGCCGGGAGCGTCGATCCGGTCGACCCGAACGACGACACCAGCGAGGTGGGCCTCTTCTACACGCTCCAGGGTGGGGACGAGGAGGCCGTCAATCGGTGCGTCGTCCACGTCGCCGAGCGCGCCTTCTATCGCTGGCTCGAGGACGTCTGCCTCGACGTCTCGAACCGCGCCTTCGAGACCGAGGAATCGCCCTTCGAGGACCGCGAGCACGAGGTGCTGGCCGCCATCTGCGCCACGCCGGGGGGAACGATCGATCGCGGACGCGACCTCGTCCCCTTCCTGCGCCGGCCGCGCAACAAGGACGCACTGCGCGTCCTGAAGAAGCTCGAGGCCTGGTTCCTGCGCCGCTACGACGTTCGGCACGGCGCTGCCGTGATCCACCACGCCGCGCGACTCGCGCGCGGCGAGGACGACGCGGACCAGCGGCTCTCGATCCACAGCACGCGCAACTACCTGCTGGCGATCGGAGTGCTCGGCCTTCCGATCCTGCTCGGCGCGCTCGGCTACCGCCGTTTCCCGGGCCTGTTCGACGCGCTCGCCGCCCTCGAGGTGGTGGCCGCACTGGCCGTGGCCTTCTGGTTCTTCCTCTACCGCTTCCTCGTGCGTCGCGACCTCACCTTCTTCCACGCCGCGGTGCCACGCGTCGCCGCCGGCATCATCGTCGGCTACGCGCCGGTGTTCCTGATCGACGAGGTCTGGGATCTCGCCGAACGCTCGGGTCTCCAGATCCTGGTGGTGATCGGACTGCTCGGCATGACCACCCTGCTGTATCTGTACGTCGAGGTGAAGGGTCGGATACCCGACCCCGACGAGGCCCTCCGCCGGGCCCAGTCGATCTTCCTGCTCGGCATCCTCCAGGCGATCGGGTTGGGCGTGGTGATCACGAGCCTGCTCGGCCCCTTCATGGCCGCCCGCAACTGGGGCAGCGAGCAGGAGGGCCTGACGGTCGAGCTGCTGCGAAGCCAGACCGAGCCGGCGCTGGGCCAGCTCCCCTTGATCGTCGGCCTCGACCCCTTCTACGTATTCCCGACCGCGGTGGTGCTGTTCGCCTTCCTCTCCTTCTTCATCGGGACCTTCCTGCAGCTCCTCTGGGAGGAGCTTCCGATCACCGAACCCATGTAGGAGCGGCGGCATCCCAGCACGAGCTACTTTCGAGACGAGGAGAAAGACCCATGCCCGCCGACATCACCATCTATTCCAAGCCGACCTGCCCCTACTGCGATCGGGCCAAGCAGCTCCTGTCCCAGAAGGGTCAGACCTGGAACGAGATCGACATCGAGGCCGATGCTGCGCGTCGCGACGAGATGATCGAACGCTCGCAGCGGCGCACGGTGCCCCAGATCTTCATCGGTGACCGTCACGTCGGCGGCTTCGACGACCTCGCGGCTCTCGACCGCGCCGGCGAGCTCGACGCGCTGCTCGGACGCGAGGCCGCCGCGGGGGGCGAGGTGCGACACGTTCCGGTGTTGATCGTCGGGAGCGGGCCGGCCGGCTACACGGCCGCCGTCTATGCCGCGCGCGCCGAGCTCTCGCCGGTGGTGATCGCGGGTCTCGAGTCGGGCGGACAGCTCATGCTCACCACCGACGTCGAGAACTATCCCGGCTTTCCGGAGGGCGTGACGGGACCCGACATGATGGAGGCCTTCGAGAAGCAGGCCGCTCGCTTCGGGACCGAGATCCTGAAGGAGGACGCGACCCGGATCGATCTGTCGAAGCGGCCCTTCCGGGTCGAGACGGCCGACAAGACCTTCCTGGCGGACGCCCTCGTCCTGGCCACGGGCGCCTCGGCGCGCTGGCTCGGGCTCGAGTCGGAGAAGCGCCTCCAGAACAAGGGGGTCTCGGCCTGCGCCACCTGCGACGGCGCGCTCTACCGGGGCAAGCCGATGGCCGTGGTGGGCGGTGGCGACACCGCCATGGAGGAAGCCCTCTTCCTGACCCGCTTCGCCACCAAGGTGTACGTGATCCACCGGCGCGACGAGCTGCGGGCCTCGCGGATCATGCAGGAGCGCGCGCGCAAGAACGAGAAGATCGAGTTCGTCTGGAACGCCGTGGTCGACGAGGTCCTCGGTGACGATTTCGTGACGGGAGTGCGTGTGCGCGACGTCCACACCGACGAGACGCGCGACATCGCCGTGGAGGCGCTCTTCGTGGCGATCGGCCACAAGCCGAACACCGAGCTGCTGAAAGGCCAGCTCGAACTCGACTCGACCGGCTATATCAAGGTGGAGCCCGCGACGTCGCGCACCTCGATCGAGGGCGTGTTCGCTTCGGGCGATGCGATGGATCCGGGCTATCGTCAGGCGGTGACGGCGGCCGGCACCGGCTGCATGGCCGCCATCGACGCCGAGCGCTGGCTGGCCGAGCAGGAAGTGTAGTAGAACCGAGCGCCTTGTTCCTTTCC
>CAYYUT010000213.1:0-6478 GCA_964474935.1 uncultured Spirochaetales bacterium | reverse complement strand
CATTGGATCCCCCCGCCCCTCTATCTGCCAAGTTCGGGGCGGGTTCTGCAGACCTATCTCTAGCCGGTGAGCGAGGCGCCGGCGCGGATCTCGCGCTCCTCGCTGGACGGATTCTCGAGCACCACCTCGCCCTCGACCGTGACATCGGCACCGAAGTGGAAGTCGCCCCGCACGGTGAAACGCCGGCAGGCGGCGAGCGACGGCGCCCCGCACGGAAAGCGGGCGCGCAGGTCGTCGATCTTCTTGTAATGGGCCGGGTCGAGATCGACGACCGGGATCTCCCGAACGGCCGGCGATCGCACCACCCGGAAACGTTCGTCGAGACGATAGACGTCCGACCAGAGCACGAGCAGGTCGTTGGTGGTCTTCACCGGAGCGAAGCGCTCGCGCGGGACGCGCAGCGCGCGGGCGCCCTCGAACACCGCGATGGCCGCTCCCATCGCGGTCTCGAGCTGGATCACCCGCGGCGAACTCGGGTCACGGGGATCGACCGTCTTCGCGTTGTGGATGGTCGGTAGATCGATCACGCCCCCACCGGCCTCGAGGGCGGAAGCGAGCGCATCGAGATCGAGCCACAGGTTGTTGGTGTTGAAGTAGCGATGCCGGGAGACGTCCGTGAAGGCGGCGGCATCCGCCTCGGGACACTGCGCCGATTCCCGGAGCAGGAGCCGCCCGTCCCGATCGCGAGCCAGGTGTCCGCCCTTCCGGTCGGCCTCGGTGCGGTCGGCCACCTCCATCAGGAAGGGGACGTCGCCCGCGACCACGAACCCGAGGATCGCCGGATCGAGCGTGGCGCCGAGGTTGTCCGAGTTCGAGACGAAGGCCCAGCGATAGCCGGCCCCCCGCATCCGTTCGAGCATTCCCGACGTGACGAGCGCGGTGTAGAGATCCCCATGACCGGGCGGACACCACTCGGCCTCCGGATCCGCGGGCCAGGTGACGGGCTCGAGGTCGTCGGCGCGCACCTTCGGGATCTTGTGCTGCAGGAAATCGGAAGGCAGGTCGCTCGCGATGTCGGGATGCTCGGCGAGCGCCGCCAGGCTGTCGGCCCGCGTCCGAAAGCTGTCCATCAGCACGAGGGGGAGGCGGGCGCCCGACTCGGCTCGGAGTGCCAGTACCTGTCGCACGATCACGTCGATGAAGCGATGGCCGTCCTTCGCCGGCAGCAGCGACTTCGCCTGGGTCATGCCCATGCTGGTTCCGAGCCCCCCGTTGAGCTTGACGACCACGCACCGGTCGAGGGCGTCGAGCCCGGCCGCCCGCGCGTCGGAGAGCGCCTCGACGTCGGGAAGCTCGTGGACGGGCTCGATCTCCGATTCCGGGATCAGGGCCTGGGCACCGCGGGCGAGCTGCTCGTAGTGTCGGCGGAAGGTCTCGATCGCGGCGTCCGGCAGGCCGGCGACGCGCATCTTGTCGTCGAAGGGCTCGAAGCGGGAATGCATACGCCTCTTCGGATCTCCTCGGGTCCTGTGGGAGCGGGTTCGATGGGCGCGGTTGACTGGATCGTCGGCAAGCCGCGGGTCGGGCCCGCATCCGGACGGGCCCCGGCGACGCCACGGGCCGCGCGGGTGTCGAACTCGCAACGCCGCGCGCGAGCGTAACGTCACCACGCCGGATGCGCCGCGCTCCTTCGGGTAAGCTCCGCACGTGCCCAGACCGACGCAGCCGATCAGTCCCGGCTGGCCTTCCGAGCGTCGTCCACCGGACGCCGAGCAGGGTGCCGCTCACCGCCTGGCCCGGTGCCGCACGGCGCGAAGGCTCCTGACGTTGGCAGTGCTGCTCGGCGCACTGCTCCCGGCTCCCGGCTGCCACTCGCCCGAAGAGAGGGCCGAACGCGCGCGCGCGACGGCACGCGAGGCGCTCGAGCGCGGCGACCGGCGCGCCGCCCTCGAAGCCCTCGAGGCGCTTCGGGCCACCCGCCCGGACGATCCCGACTCGCTGCTCGAGCTGGCCGCCCTGATGGTGCTGGCGGGAGAGGCGCCGCAGGCCGTCTGGAAGCTCGAGGAGGCGGTGCGGCGCTTTCCCGAGACCGACGCGCTCAAGCTCGCCCTCACCCGCACGGCGCTCCTCGTCGAAGACCCGAGCCTCGCCCGATCGGTGGCCGTCGAGATCGCTCCCACGAGCGAAGCGCACCCGACCGCCCTCGTCCTGCGTGCCCAGGCCGAGCTGGCGCTCGGACATCTCGACGAGGCCCTGCGCCTGCTCGGCGAGGCCGAGGAACGCTATCCCGACCGGCCCGAGGCACGGGGCGTCCGCGTCGCCACCCTCGTCGGCGAACGTCGCTACGACGAGGCGCGCGCCGCCATCGAAGAGGCGCGCGCGAGCGAGAGGCTCGAGCCCGAGATGCTCCGCCGCTTCGAGCTGGTGGGGGCCCGCATCCAGGCTCTCCAGGACGACGTCGAGGGCGCACTGGTGAGCCTGCGCCGGATCGTCGAACGCTCGCCGGACGACATCGCCGCCTGGCACCTGCGGGTGGCCCTGCTCCACCAGAACGGCCGCGGCGCCGAGGCGACCGAGCTCGTCGAAGCCGCCGTCGAGGCCCACCCCGAGGTGGTCGAGCTCGATCCCCTGCTCGCGGCGACGCGCGGCGCGAGCGGCGATCGAGAGGGAGCGATCGAGGCGCTGCGCCACTGGATCGGACGCAGCCATGCGCCGAGTGCCTACGTCCAGCTGGCCGACTTCCACCTGCGGGGCGGCGAAGGCGAGCGTGCGCGCCGGGTGGTGGCCGAGGCGATCGAACGCCACCCGGAGGAGCCGCGCCTCCGCGAGCTCCACACCGACGTGCTCATCACGCTCGGCGAGCTCGACGAGGCGCGCGCCGAGCTCGAGGCCTTCCGTCGCGCGCTGCCCGGGGATCCCCGGGTCGAGTTCCTGCGCGCACGCATCGAGCTCGCGGAAGGCGATCCTCGAGGCGCGGTGGACCGGCTCGAGCGGATCATTCCCAAGCTCGACCAGGCCGACACCCAGTTCTGGTTGGGGCGTGCGCTCGAGGAGATCGGCGACTTCCGCGGGGCCGAACGCCGCTACGGGTTGGCGCATCGCCGCGCCCCGAGCGAGCTCGCGCCGCAGCTCGGGGTGATCCGGCTCGCCGACCGACGGGGCGACTGGGGGGCGGTGGCGGCCTTCGCGCAACGCCTGCTCCGGAGCCATCCCGACGAGCCGGCAGGCCTCGCGGCCCTGGCGCAGGCGATGGTGCGGCTCGAGCGGGGGCAGGAGGCCGAGGCCGTCGCGAAGCGTCTCGTGGAGGTGGCCCCCGACGAAGTCGAGGGCGCGCTCCTGCTGGCCCAGGCGCAGCGCGCCCGCGGCCGGCTCGACCTGGCGCTCGCGACGCTGCGGGAGGCCGCGTCGCGGCCGCCCGGGTCGGACGCGCTCGACGCCGAATGGGCCCTGACCCTCGGCTTGGCCGGCGACGCCAGCGCCGGAATCGCCCACGCCCGAGCGAGCCTTGCGAGCAACCCCGAGTCGGCGTCGCTGCACCGGACCCTGGCCGCCCTGCTCTTCCAGGTCGGGAACCGCGAGGACGGCGAGCGCGCCGCCGAGCGCGCGCTCGCACTCGCGCCGGACGACCCGACACCGCTCCGGCTGGCCGCCGAGTTCCTCGCCTCGCGCGGCGCCCACGAAGACGCGCGGCGCGCCGCCGAGCGCTATCTGCGGATCCGAACCGACGACGCCGGCGTCTACTTCGTGCTCGGCGTCGCGCAGGCCGGCCTGGGCGACGACGAGGCGGCCATCGCGTCCTACCGCAAGGCGGCCGCGCTCGACGACGGCGCCTTCGCGGCCCGCAACAACCTCGCCGAGCTGCTCGCGAAGCGCGGCGACCTCGCGGGCGCCCTGGAGGCGGCGCAACAGGCCTACGCCATCGCGGGCGGGAATCCGTACGTGATCGACACGCTCGGCTGGCTCTACTGGCGGCGCGGTCTGGTCGATCGCGCCATCTCGCTCCTCGAGGAGGCCCACCGCGCGCTCCCCGCGATGCCCGACGCGCAGTACCATCTGGCGCTCGCCTATCGCGATGCGGGCCGCCACGACGAAGCGCGCCGACTGCTCGAGTCGCTCCTCGACGGCGAGGAGGCCGACGGCTTCGGACCTCGCGCGCGCGAAGCCCTGCGGTCGCTGCCGTGAGCGTCGCGGGCCGGCCGGGCCTCGCGTTGCTCGCCGGCGCGCTCCTCGCGCTGGCGTGCGGTGGCGATTCCGGAACGAAGTCACTCGTCGACGGTCTGGCGTCGCTCGAGCGGCCCTCGGTGGTCTTCATCCTGGTCGACACCCTGCGAGCCGACTGGACCTCGCCCTATGGCGGCGACCCCGAGATCACCCCGGAGCTCGCGCGCTGGGCCGAGCGCGGGGTCGTCTTCGAGCGCCACCGTGCGCAGTCGTCCTGGACCAAGATCTCGATGGCCTCGACGCTCACCTCGCTCTGGCCGCGCACCCATGGGATCCGTCTTCCCACCGACGGGCTCGGTGACGAAGCCCTCACCCTGGCCGAGATCTTCTCCGACGCGGGCTACCGGACCTACGCCGTCCAGACCAACGGATGGCTCGACCAGTCGTTCGGGTTCCACCAGGGCTTCGAGCGCTACACGTTCCCACGCGGCGCCGGCGCCCAGGGCGTGGCCCGGCCGTCGGTCTGGCCCCACGGCGACCGCGTGTTCGAGGAGGCGGCGCGTCTCATCGATGCCCACGACGAACGCGAGCCCTTCTTCCTGTACTTGCACCTGATGGACGTACTCGAGTATGCGGCGCCACCCGAGTTCAAACGCTTCGGGCGAGGTGCGCGCGGCGACTACCGGGCCGCCATCCGTTGGGTGGACGACGTCGTGGAGCGGGTCCGTCGCAAGCTGGAACGCGCGGGCCTGCTCGAGCAGACGATCCTGGTGTTCGGCGCCGACCACGGCGAGGCCTTCGGCGAGAACGGCACCTACGGGCATGCGAAGAACGTGCTGACCCCGGTGCTCGCGGTGCCCCTCGTCATCCGGCTCCCGTTCGCGATCGAGCCCCTGCGGATCGGGGCCCAGACCCGGAACGTCGATCTCGCTCCGACCCTCCTCGAGTTCGCGCGCATCGAGCCGCCCGCGGGCTTCGAAGGGCACTCGCTGCTCCCCCTGATGGCGGCCCGAGCGGGCGGCGCGGACGACGCGGCGCCCCGCACGAGCTTCGCGGCGCTCGGCTCGCCGCTCTTCCCCGACGCGGTCGAGCAGCTCTCGATCAACGATGGCCGCTGGACATATGCCCGGAACCTCGACGAGGGGGGCGCCGAGTACCTCTTCGATCGCTCGGTGGACCCGGCCGAGAACGTCAACCTGATCGATCGCGAGCCCGAGGAGGCCGCCCGCATGCGGTCGCTGCTCGACGACCACCTCGGGGGGGCCGACGGCGGAGCCCGTGTGAAGGACGAGGACGTGCGGATCGATCCGGCCATCGCCGAGAAGCTCCGCGCGATGGGCTACCTGCGCTAGCCGTCGGCCCGGCCACGTGCGCGTCCGCTGCGGCTCACCTGCTCCCCCAGGGGCATGCGATTGGAGCCAAAATCCCTCGTATTCGCTGGGAAAACGACTGCACGCGCTGCATCGCCTGAGGTAGCATGGGCCATCTGGACGCCCGTGGTCCGGGGTTCCGCCAGGGAAGGGGTGGTTGGAGGGGAATCGTGTATCCGACCGCCGCTGGTGCGCCCCGCGCATCGCGCCCGAACCCGCCGGCGCGCCCGCAGCTCCACGCGCCCACGGCCCCGATCCAGGCCAGCTCGCCCGGCCAGGCCGCAGAGGGCCGGGATGCGGAGCGCGGCTTCGGTGGTCGTCTCGCCGCGTCCCGCCGGATGGTCGGGGTCCTCTGGGTCTTCGCGTGCACGCTCTGGGCATTCGGCGCGGGCGCGGTCGTCATCGATTCCGGAGACGGTGCCGGGAACACGACCCCTCCGCCGGATGATCCCGGCTGGGCCCATGTCGGAACCCAGGACTTCAAGACCGTCGTCTACGTGGGCAACGGCTGGGTACTGACTGCGGTGCACGTCGGGGTCGGAGACGTCGAGATCAGCGGGGTCGTCTACCCCGCCGTCCCCGACTCGCGCGTGGTGTTCACGAACGACGACAAGACCGCTGCCGACCTGATGGCGTTCCGGATCGAGGGCGACCCGGGGCTGCCCGTGCTGCCGATCTCGCGGTCCACCCCCCGCATCGGTGCCGACGTGGTGCTCGCCGGGCACGGGAGGGATCGGGGCAGCTTCCTGACCTGGAACCCGAGCCCATCGCTCGACACGGCCGGCTGGAATCTGCTGGGCTCGCGGACGCTTCGCTGGGGCACGAACAAGATCGAGAGCACGCCGTCGAGCGTCGTGGTCGGGAACAAGACGACCACCTCGATGTGCGTCGAATTACGAGCGCCGCTGCCGAATGGTTTGATGACTTTTACACTTTTTACTGTGAAGCTCTGTATGCCGATCTGATTGCTGACGCAGATTGGCTTGCCAAGCACGGCAATGAGGAAC
>CAYYUT010000212.1:0-6495 GCA_964474935.1 uncultured Spirochaetales bacterium | reverse complement strand
CGCTGCGAGGCCTGCGAGGGGGCGGGCGAGGTGGTCGTCTACATGCAGTTCCTCGACGACGTCCGCGTGCCCTGCGAGGTGTGCGAGGGACGTCGCTACAAGGCCGAGGCCCTCCGCTACCGGCTCGACGGGCGCTCGGTGCTCGACGTGCTGGGACTCTCGCTCGGCGAAGCCCTCGAGGCCTTCCGGGAGGACCCGGCAATCGCGAGCCGGCTCGAGCCCTACGTCCGGGTCGGCCTCGGCTATCTCGGCATGGGGCAGCCGCTCTCGACCCTGTCGGGCGGCGAGGCGCAGCGGATGCGGCTCGCCCAGGCGCTGGCGGACGGCGGAGCGGACACCCTCTTCGTGCTCGACGAGCCCACCACCGGGCTCCACGCCGCCGACGTGCGGGTCCTGCTCGGCTGTCTCGACGAACTGCTCGAAGCGGGGGCGAGCGGCGTGGTGAGCGAGCACAACCTCGACGTGATCCGGAGCGCCGACCTCGTGATCGACATCGGGCCCGAGGGGGGGCCGGGCGGCGGTCGGGTGGTGGCCGAGGGGACGCCGGCCCAGGTGGCCCGGGTCGCCGGCTCGTGGACGGGGCGCGCGCTGGGGGAAGCCCTCTAGCCGCGCGCTGGAAGCCTCGTCCGGATGCTCCGGCACCCGGCTGGCTCGCGCGGGATCCGGGCCGCAGCCCCGCGAGGGGTGAAACCCCGAGAACCGCATCCTCACATCTTCGGGGGCGGCGGCCGATGAGCCGGAGGTGGAGCACCTCGCGAGCAGTCAGCCGCCGCGCGAACGCGCCGGATCCCTGCACCGGTTCGGGGAGGAGCTGCCGCGCGTGTGCGAGCGTCTCGCCGACCAGGGTGCGCTCGGAATGCTCGTGATCGACGCCTCGCCGCTCGAACGGATCGAGGTCGACTATGGCGTGAAGGCGCATCGCCGCACGGCCGAGGACGTCGGCGCGCTGGTGCACGACATCTGTCAGGACTGTCTCGGCGACGGCTTCGTGGTGACCCACGAGCCCGGGATCGACGAGTTGGTGGTCTTCGTGTTCCGCCCGCGCAGCGACGACCGCTTCTACCGCGAGGAGCTGCCTGCCCTCGTGCTCGGCGTGATCGAGAGTCTGTCGCGTGCGCTCGGCCGGATCGCCTATCCCTATTTCCGCGATCCGGTCCACTTCGCCGCAGGCCACGCCTTCGCCGTCTACAATCCGACGCATCGCACCGCCAAGCAGGTGCTGCGCGCCCGGGAGAAGGCCCGTGCCGACGCCCAGCTCAACCATCGGATCCACGAGCGGAAGCTGCGCGAGCGCTTCCACTCGCTGGTGCTCGCCGAGCAGGTGTCGAGCGTGTACGAGCCGATCGTTCAGGCGAGCAGCCGGCGCCTGATGGGCTACGAGGCCTTGATCCGGGGCCCGGCGGGCACTCCGCTCGAATCGCCCTCGTCGCTCTTCGCCATGGCCGAGGACACCGACCTGCTCTTCGAACTCGACTGCCTGTGTCGGCGCAAGGGTCTGTTCGGGGCGCGGGGCCTCGAGCGGGGCAAGAAGCTCTTCCTGAACTGTCTGCCTTCGGCGATGCACGATCCGGGCTTCCGTGAGGACCGGCTGCGACGCACCCTCGAGAGCATCGGGCTCTCGCCGAGCGACGTGGTGTTCGAGATCTCGGAGAAAGAGGCCATCGAGAATTTCACCGTCTTCCGCGAGGTGCGCGACTACTACCACATGCTCGGATTCGGGATCGCGCTCGACGACGTCGGCGCGGGCTACGCGGGGCTCGAGACCGTGATCGAGCTCTCGCCCGACTATCTCAAGCTCGACCTCACCCTGGTGCGCTCGATCGACACCGACCCCCATCGGCGCGAGCTGGTGCGCGCGCTCAACCATGTGTCGGGGAAGCTCGGGTGTCGCGTGATCGCCGAGGGCGTCTCGACCCACGAAGAGCTCGAGACCCTCGGCGAGCTCGGGATCCCCTACGCACAGGGCTATCTGATCGGGCGAGGCGAGCCGCTGCCCGCGTCGCGCTAGGTCGCGCTCGAGGCGTCGGTCGGCGGACGGATCGCACGGCTGAGATACAGTCCGACGCGATGCCCGAGCGCCACAAGCCGCCCGACGACATCACGCCCCACGAGTTCTTCACCCGCTGGGTCCCGGACGCGGTCGCCGCCGACGATTCCCGTCGTTCGCGGCTCGGCGACTCCGATGCCACGCTCCAGTTCGAGATCCTGGGCGATGGCGGGGGCCACTATCTGATCGAGATCCGTTCGGGCGAGGTCCGGGGGAGCGCCGGACGAAGCGAGACCTGCGATCTCCACGTCCGCGTCGACCTGCTCACCTGGCGGGCCCTGAACCGGGGTGAGATCTCGGCACCCGAGGCGCTGGTCCGCCGACGCGTGCGGCTCGAGGGCAACCTGCTGCTCGCGATCAAGCTGCACCTGATCCTGGGCTAGTCCTCGCCCGCCATCCCGTGCGCCGGCCGGACGTTCATCCCTCCGGGAGTCCAGCCTGCCGGGGCCCGCGCCTCCTGGCCTTCTGGCTCCGGGTGACAGGCCCTCCGGCCGCACGGCCTCTGGGGCCCCCGGGCGCGAGGCGGGGCTACTGATGCCGCTTGAGATCGGCTTTCTGGGCGTCTCGGCGATTCTTGAAGATCTTCTTGTCGTGTGTCCGCCGAAGGGCCCGTTCGAGCTTGTCGAGGAGCTTGTTCGCCGCTTCGCCCACTTCGTGCCCCGACGCGTGCGAGGCGACGTCCGTGCCGCGGCCGGTGACGTGGCCGTGAGCGGTGTGGCCCGAGCCGTCGGGCGAGAGGATGATCTCGTACTTGGTCGTCTCCGGGAACTCTTCGGCGAAGGCGAGACAACGCGTCTCGACCATGTCACGCACCTTGTCGCTGGTGTCCATGTCCTTGAAGCTGACGACGACGGCCGGGTCGCTCATTCATCCTCCCGCTCGGAACTCCGTTCGCGGCCCCAACCCTATCACAGCGCATGCGTGCCGACCCAGGCACGTGTCCCGCGCCTGATCGCCTTCATCGGAGCCCGAAAAACCTCGGGAAGCCCGACGCGATTTGTTAACTACACGCGGGTCGGGAGGAAGGCGGCGATGGACGAGGCGGCGACGGGCCAGCACGCGCGATCGGGAGCGGGCTCGAAGGCCGCTGCGGGCGCAGCTCACGCCTATTCGCGCAGCCAGGTGGCGCGTCTGTTCAATCTGTCGCCGTCGCGTCTGCGTTCCTGGGAGCGGGCCCGGCTCGTCGAGCCGTCGGTGCGGATGGATTCGCGCCCTGCCTTCGACTTCCGCGATCTGGTGTGTGTGCGTCGCGTGCTGAGTCTGCTGGACGACGGCGTGCCGCTCCGACGGATCGGCGCCGTGGTACGCGAGCTCCGACACCGTCATCCCGAGCTGGAGCGTCCCACCGGACTGCTCGGCGTATGGGGCGGGGCGCGTCGCGCACCCGCTGCCCGGCGGCTCGCCGCACGCCACGACGGAGTCTGGATCGAGGCCGGCGGGCAGCTGCTCCTCGATCTCGATCGGGGCGAGGGTTCCGATCCGGTGGTGCCCTTCGCCAGGCCCGACGACAGCCGGGCCCTCGACGACGCGGTGGCCTGGTTCGAGCTCGGATGCCAGAAGGACAGCGATCCCCGAACCCTGGACGAGGCGATCGAGGCCTACCGGCGCGCGATCGAGCTCGCCCCCGAGTTCGCGGATGCCCACTGCAACCTGGGCGCCGTCCTCTACAACTCGGGCCACCGCGGCAAGGCGCGCGCCTGCTTCGAGCGCGCGCTGGCCATCGACGACGGGCATCTCGAGTCGAACCTGAACCTGGCCAACGTCCTCGAGGAACTCGATCTCGACCAGCTGGCCCTGGAACACTACCGGGCCGCGATGAAGGCCGATCCCTCGAGGGCCGACGTCCAGCTCAATCTCGCGCTGCTGTACGAGAAGCTCGGCCTCCGCTGGAAGGCCAAGCCGCACTGGCGCCGTTACCTCCAGGCCGAGCCGCACGGCGGCTGGGCCGAGGTGGCGCGCGGCCGCCTGGCCGAGCCGCTCACCACCCAGCGATAGCGGCGTCCCACGCGAATTCCTGGCGATCGACGATCGATCCGTCGAGCCATGCCTCGACCGACCAACGCGGAGCGCCCGGGCCACGCGAGCTCGGAGCCGGCCCACCGTGCGGCCCGAGGTGGCTCCCGGTCGGCGCCGGGATCGGGCCGCGGTCGCCGGGCGCGGTCTTCGTTGCCTCGGCTGCGGCGATCTCGGCCGCTGTGGCGGTGTTCGCCCCGTCGGTGGCCATCGTGGGTTCGGGCGCCCCGCGTCCGAGGTCGGCGACCGCGAGCTCCGAAAAGGCGATGCCCCGCTCCGGATCCCAGCGCGGACGGGTCTCGGCGGCGGTCGTGCCGTCCGGATCCCGCCAGCGGATCGTGAGAGCCTCGACCTCGCGCTCCCGCTCGCGGGCGACGCGTCCCCACCAGGCGATCGTCGACTCGTCGCTCCCGAAGTGGGTCTCGTTCGCGGGGGCGGTCCAGCGCTCGCGCGGGACGTCGGCGTTGGCGATGCCCACGACGGGCAGCATCGGGAAGGCGAGCCGGCGATTCCAGGCCTCGGCCCGGGCGCGCATGCCGGTGCCCGCGCGCAGATGGAAGCGGGCCTGGTCGATGTGGAAGGCGGCCTCGCCGCGGCGCCCCAGCCGCCACGCGGCCCGACCGGCCCGGAGCTGCACGTAGCCGTTGGCCGGGTCGAGTGCCGTGGCGCGTTGGAAGGCCGCGAAGGCACGTTCGGGCTGACCCTGCTTCTCGTGGAGATCGCCGAGTTCGAGCGGGACGCGCGGGTCGCTCGGGGTCAGGGGCTCGAGCTCCTGGAGCAGGCGGATCGCGCCCTCGATGTCCCGATCGTTGGCCCGCTCGACGGCCCGGTCGAAGAAGAAGTCGCTCCGGGCGGCGTCGCGCGGGCGCGAGCGCTCGGCCAGATGGATCCGATCGCTCTCGATCAGCCGGGCCAGGCGTACCTGCATCGCGTCGAAACGGCGCGCGAGATCCGCCGGCGGCGGTCGCTGTGGGGCGAGATCGTCGGCCAGAGCGCGCACGCGGTCTCGTCGACTGTCGGCGTCCGGGTGGCTGTACAGGTACGGGGGCAGCGCGGCGGGGGTGCTCTCGCGGGCCAGCGCCAGGCGATCGAAGAAACGCGCCATGCCCTCCGGCGAGTAGCCCGCGCGAGACATGAAGACGGCGCCCGACCCGTCGGCCTCGGCTTCTACCTCGCGGGTGAACTGGAGCCGGATGGCGACGTTCGCGCCCTGGGCCACGACGAGTGCGCCGCTCTCGCCCGTCGCCACGGCGGTAGCGAGTCCCCCGATCCCGGCGAGCAGATCGGGAATCCGCGAAGCCTCGCGCAGTCGCTTGTAGTGGCGCCCCTTCACGTGGGCGATCTCGTGGGCCATCACTCCGGCCACCTCGTCGATCGAGTTGGCCTGGAGGAGCGTCCCGCTGTGGAAGTAGACGTACCCGCCTGGAACGGCGAAGGCGTTGAGGCTCGGGTCCTCGATCACGCGGAAGCGGTAGACATGGGGCTGCGGCTCGATCCCGTCCAGGATCGCATGGCCGAGGTCGTGCACGAAACGGTGGATCTCGGGATCGCGGACCAGGCTCCCGCCGGACAGGATCTCCTGGTCGAAGCGGTCCCCGATGGTTCGCTCATCGAGCTCGTCCACCGTGAGGGCCCGTTCGATCGGCTGCCAGGGTCTGGCTCCACCCCCGCAGGCGGGCGCCAGCAGCGCAGCCGCGACCAGGAGGCTCAGGCGGAGGATTCGGGCTCCCACCGCAGCACCGGCTTGCGAGCGGCGCGGGTCTCGTCGAGGCGCGCGTGTCGGGTGTGGTGGGGAGCGCCTCGCACCCGCTCCGGGTCGGACTCGGCCTCGTGGACGATGGCGAGCAGGGCGTCGACGAAGCGGTCGAGACCCTCGAGGCTCTCGGACTCGGTCGGCTCGATCATGAGCGCGCCGTGCACGATCAGCGGGAAGTAGATCGTGGGAGGATGGTAGCCGTAGTCGATCAGGCGTTTGGCGATGTCGAGCGTGGTGACCCCGTGCGGGTCGAGCTTCCGGTCCGAGAGCACGCACTCGTGCGTGACGGGCCCGGGGTAGGGCGCGTGGAAGTGGTCCTTCAGTCGCGCGAAGAGGTAGTTGGCGTTCAGTACGGCCATCTCGGCGCAACGCCGCAGCCCGTCGGGCCCGAGCGAGCGGATGTACGCGAAGGCGCGGACCCACATCCCCACGTTCCCGAAGTTGGCGTGGAGACGTCCGATCGAGTGCGGGAACTCGTCATCGAGCTCGAACCGGGACGCTTCGGCTTCACCCACCTTCTGGATCACCGGAATCGGCAGATAGGCGGCCAGCACGTTCTTCACCCCCACCGGGCCCGAGCCCGGGCCGCCGCCGCCGTGGGGGGTCGAGAAGGTCTTGTGGAGGTTGAAGTGCATGACGTCGATGCCGAGCTCGACCGGTCGGGCCAGGCGCAGGAGCG
>CAYYUT010000211.1:0-6519 GCA_964474935.1 uncultured Spirochaetales bacterium | reverse complement strand
GCCCTCGGCACCACCATGCTCTACGTCACCCACGACCAGGAGGAGGCGATGACCCTCGGCGATCGCATCGCCGTGCTCCGCGCCGGGCGGGTCGAGCAGGTGGCGCCGCCCCGCGAGATCTATCGCAACCCCCAGACGGCCTTCGTGGCCGACTTCGTCGGGTCGCCGAGCATCAGCTGGATCGAGGGCGAGCTGGAGCGGGACGCCTCGGGTCGCCTGGTCTTTCGGGGGCCCGGGCTTCGGCTCGCGCTCCCCGACGGACCCGACGGGGCGGGGGGCCCGGACACCGCACCCGATGCGGCCGGTGTCGCGACGGAGCCGGCCGGGGCCGCATCGGATCGGGCCGGACGTCGGCTGCGGCTCGGGATCCGGCCGGAGGATCTCGCGCCCGTGGGCGACTCGCCGGGCGGCTCTCCCGACGGGCTCTGGCGCGGGCAGGTCGAGCTGGTCGAGATGCTCGGGGCGTCCGCCCTGGTGCACGCGCGATCGACCGAGGGAGGCGAGCTGCGCTGGCTCGCACCGGCCGACCGTCCGCCGGGCGGTGGTCGTCCCCTCGCCCTCCGGGTCCGGGCCGATCGCTGTCACCTGTTCGACCCAACCACGGGGCGACGCTGGCAGCACCCGGTCGCGCCGGGCTGCCATCGGCCGCCGGGGGCCTGGTGTCGATAGACGCCCGCGCGCAGGCGCCCGCTGGCCGAGCCTCTCGGCTGGGCTAGCCTCTTGATTGAACGATCGCTCAAGGCGCCTCCCCGAGGGGCCGATCGGCCGAACGCGCCGCGGCCGGCGAATCGAAGAAGAACCAACGGACTCATGAGCGACCCCGTCCAGACCGCTCCGCGTGGAGACGCGCCCGGAACCCGCGAGCGCGTGCTCGAGGTGGCCACCGCGTTGATGGCGCGGAGGGGCTTCTCCGGAACGAGCATCTCGGCGATCAGCCGCGAGTCCGGTGTGATGCCGGCGTCCATCTACTGGCACTTCGAGAGCAAGGAGGGCCTGCTCGATGCCGTGATCGACCGGGCGGCCGAGGCCTGGTTCGGTGGCGCCGACCAGGCGATGGAGGCGCTCGGGCCGGGCGCCGACATCCGCAGCCGCAATCTCGCCGCGCTCCGCTACGTGGTGGGCGAGCGGCCCGAGTTCTACCGCCTGCTCCTCCTGATCTCGCTCGAACGCAGCGAAGGACAGGGCGCCTCGGTCGGCGTGGTGGAACGGGTTCGCGAGCGTTTCCGCGAGCGGATCGCGCAGCATCTCGAGGCGCGCATCGAAACCGAGCACGGCGCACGGGCGCGACCCGCGGTCGCCCGGCTGGCGCGTCTCAGCATGCTCCTGCTCGACGGCACGTTCGTGGCGCAGCAGATCGATCCGGTCGAGGGCGACGCCCTCGTCCAACGTCTCGACGACGTGCTCTGGACCCTCAACCTGGCCCGCGAGGCGCTGGTGGCCGAGATCTTCGCGGGCGACGGCGAGGGTGGACCCACCCTCCCGACCGAGGACGCCGCATGAGCCGCCGCATCCTCCAGATCGTGCTCCCCATGGTGGTGTTGGCCGTCGGCGTCGGCGTCGCCGCGCTGCTCCTCTACAGCCGCGCTCCGATCGAGCAGGTCGATCGGACACCGGCCGCACCGCGCGTATCGGTGTTGGAGGTGGGGCCCGAGAGCGTCCGGCTCTCGGTCGAGACGCACGGCACGGTGGCGCCGCGCACCGAGAGCGAGCTGATCCCGCAGGTGTCCGGCCAGGTGACGGCGGTGTCCCCGGCCCTCGTCTCGGGCGGCTTCTTCGCGAAGGGCGACGTGCTGCTCGAGGTCGACGATCGCGACTACCGCACCACCCTCGAGCGCGCCCGGGCCACCCTGGTGCGGCGCGAGAGCGAGTACGAGCGCGCCCGCAAGGACCTGGCCCGGATCCGCAAGCTCCACGAACGCAACGTCGCGAGCGATTCGCAGGTCGACGACGCCGTGAACGACGAGAAGGTGGCGAACGCGGCCCTGCGCGAGGCGCGGGCGGCGCTCGACCAGGCTCGGCGCGACCTCGATCGCACGCGGGTGACCGCGCCCTTCGATGGGCGTGTGCGGGAGGAGAGCGTCGGGGTGGGGCAGTACGTGAACGCCGGCGCCCCGGTCGCGCGTGTCTACGCCATCGACTACGCGGAGGTGCGGCTCCCGGTGCCCGACCGCGAGCTCGCCTTCCTCGAGCTCCCCGGGATCGCTCCGAGCGACGACGCATCCAGGCCCGTGGTACGCCTGCATGCGAGCTTCGCCGGCCGCGAGCACACCTGGGAGGGTCGGGTGGTGCGGACCGAGGGCGAGATCGATCCTCGCAGTCGCATGGTGCACGTGGTCGCCCGGGTCGACGATCCCTACGGAACCTCCGATCAGAAGCCGCCTCTGGCGGTCGGACTCTTCGTGCGCGCCGAGATCAGCGGGCGCGAGATGGGTGCGGTGACCGTCCTGCCGCGCGCCGCCATCCAGGGAGAGGATCGTGTCTGGGTCGTCGACGAGGACGACCGCCTGCGGTCGCGGACCGTCGAGATCCTGAAGGCCGACCGCCGGCGTGTGCTGGTCGGATCGGGACTCGGAGCTGGCGAGCGGGTCGTCGTCTCTCCCCTGCCGGCTCCGATCGAGGGCATGACGGTGCGACCCGACGCCGGACCGGAGGTCCGCTCGTGAGGCGCATCATCGCCTGGTTCGTCGAGAACTCGGTCGCCGCGAACCTGACGATGTTCGTGATGGTGGTGGGCGGCATCTGGTCGATGGCCGCTCCGGCCCTGCTGCCCCCCGACGCCACGCCACCGATCCCGCGCAAGATGTTCCCCGAGATCGACGTCCAGATCGTGACGGTCGAGGTCGCCTATCTCGGCGCATCGCCGGCCGAGGTGGAGAACGGGGTCTGCGTCCGGATCGAAGAGGAGATCGAGGGCATCTCGGGCGTCGACGTGATGCGCTCGATCTCGCTCGAGGGAATGTGCCGCGTCTGGCTCGAGCTGCTGCACGACGCCGACGCCGACGCGGTGACGGCCGAGGTGAAGAATCGGGTCGATTCGATCACTACCTTCCCCGACGAGGCCGAGAAGCCGGTCACCTCGAAGCTGGTGATGAAGCGCGACGTGATCGACGTCGCGATCTCGGGCGACGTCGGCGAGCGCACCCTGAAGGAGATCGCCGAGCGGGTGCGCGACGAGATCGCGGCCCTGCCCGAGGTGACCCAGGTCGAGCTCCACTATGCGCGGCCCTACGAGATTTCGATCGAGGTGTCCGAGGAATCGCTCCGCCGCTACGGGCTCCGCTTCGACGACGTGGTGAGCGCGGTCCGGCGTTCGTCGCTCGATCTTCCGGGTGGCCGCATCCAGACCGAAGGCGGCGAGATCCTGCTGCGCACGATCGGCCAGGCATATCGAGGCCTCGAGTTCGAGGAGATCGTGGTCGTGACGCGGCCCGACGGGACCCGGCTCCTGCTCGGCGACATCGCCACCGTGGTGGACGGCTTCGAGGACACCGACGTCTCGGTGGGCTTCGAGGGGCAGCCGGGCCTGATGGTGACCGCCTACCGGGTGGCCTCGCAGGACGTGCTCGCGATCGCCACGGCGGTGCGGAAGTACGTCGAGGAAGCCCGCGAACGCCTTCCCGAAGGCGTCGAGCTGACCGTCTGGCGCGACGCATCGATCCAGCTCCGCGGTCGCCTCGATACCCTGTTCCGCAATGGCCGCAGCGGTCTGGCGCTCGTGTTCATCGTGCTCGCGCTCTTCCTGCGCTTCCGCCTCGCGCTCTGGGTGACGCTGGGGGTGCCGATCGCCGTGCTCGGCGCCTTCGCCACCATGCCGCTCTTCGACGGATCGATCGATCAGGTGACGTTGTTCGCCTTCATCCTGGTGCTCGGGATCCTGGTCGACGACGCGATCGTGGTCGGCGAGAACATCTACACGCACGAGGTGCGCTCGGGCAACCGGATCCGCGCGTCGATCGAAGGCACTCAGGAGGTGGCCGTCCCCGTCATCTTCGGGGTCCTGACCACCGTGGCGGCCTTCGGGGCGCTGCTCGTGATCCCGGGGCGGATGGGCCAGATCTTCTTCTACATGGGCTGCACGGTGATCGCGTGCCTCTTCTTCTCGTTGATCGAGTCGCAGCTCGTGCTCCCGAGCCACCTCTCGCACGGACGCTCGAAGGCTGCGGGCGCCGAAGCCCGGAACCGCATCCAGCGCACCTGGTACTCGATCCAGCGCGGCTTCGCCGAACGGTTCCAGGCGCTCACCGACCAGGTCTATCGGCCCTTCCTGCGAGCGGCGCTCGAGTGGCGCTACCTGAGCATCTCGATCGGCTTGGCCTGTCTGATCGCGGCGCTCGGCCTGCTCGGAAGCGGCAAGATCAAGTTCAGCTTCTTCCCGGCGGTCGAGGCCGACTACATCGCCGCGCAGCTCACGATGCCGCGGGGTACGCCCGAGGAGCTGACTCGCCGGGCGGTCGGTCAGCTGCTGGCCGGCGCGGAAGCGATGACGCGAGAGCTGGATCCCGACTACGCGCCCGAGGGCGACAGCCTGATCCACCACCGCCTCGTGGCGTACGGCCGCCAGGTCTACCAGCAGGCCGACGGTGGCCCCAACATCGACAGCGGCACGCATCTGGCCGAAGTCGTACTCGAGCTCGTTCCGTCCGAGCAGCGGCGCATCAGCACCGGCGAGATCGCCAACCACTGGCGCGACGCCACCGGCGAAATTCCGGGCGCCGTCGAGCTCGGGTTCGTCACCGACCTCTTCTCGGCGGGGGCGCCGATCGACCTCCAGCTCCGGGGAGGGGAGCACGTCGACCTCGTGGGAGCCGCGGCCGACGTGAGGGCTCGACTGGCCCGCTATCCCGGGGTCTACGACATCACCGACAGCTTCCGAGCCGGCAAGCGCGAGATCCAGCTCGAGATCCTGCCCGAGGCGGAGCCGCTCGGGCTGACGATGCAGGACCTCGCGCGTCAGGTGCGCCAGGGCTTTTACGGCGAGGAGGCCCAGCGCATCCAGCGGGGCCGTGACGACGTCCGGGTGATGATCCGTTTTCCCGAGGACGAGCGGCGTTCGCTGGCTTCGCTCGAGAACATGCGGATCCGGACGGCGACGGGCATCGAGGTGCCTTTCTCGAGTGTCGCCCGGGCCCGCTTCGACCGCGGCTTCTCGACGATCCGTCGCACCGACCGGCAGCGGACGGTCAACGTCACGGCCAAGATCGATCTCGCGACGACCACGTCCAACGAGGTGTTGGCCGAGTTCCGGCGCACGGCCCTGCCCGAGGTCCTCGACGAGTATCCGGGCATGACGGTGCGACTCGAGGGAGAGCAGCGCGACCAGGAGAAGGCCTTCACCGGGCTCATCCGGGCCTTCGTCGGGGCCCTGTTCGTGATCTACGCGCTGCTCGCGATTCCGCTCCGTTCCTATCTGCAGCCGATGCTGATCATGAGCGTGATCCCGTTCGGGATCGTCGGAGCGGTGCTCGGGCACCTGGCCCTGGGTCGCACCTTCTCGTTCCCCTCGGTGATGGGGATCGTCGCGCTGTCGGGCGTGGTGGTGAACGCCAGCCTGGTGATGGTCGACTTCGTCAATCGGCGCCGCGCGGAGGGAGTGCCCCTGCTCGAGGCGATCGAGCTCTCGGGGGCCTCGCGCTTCCGGCCGATCGTGCTCACCGCCGTCACCACCTTCGTCGGGCTGACCCCCCTGATGCTCGAGCGGAGCCTCCAGGCCCAGATCCTGATTCCGATGGGCATCTCGCTCGCGTTCGGCGTGCTCTTCGCCACCGCGATCACGCTGATCCTGGTTCCGTGCGGCACCCTGATCCTCGAGGACTTCCTCGGGCTCTTCCGGGGCCGCAGCGAGTCCGAGGAGTTCCCCCGTCCGGTTCCGCGGCGGCACGAGGCGGCATGAGCGGCAATCGCGCCGGGCTCGAGGGACGCACGATCCTGGTCACCGGTGCCTCGAGCGGGATCGGACGCGCGGCGGCGAGCGCACTGGCACGACGGGGGGCCGACCTCGTCCTGGTGTGCCGAGATCGGGGCCGCGGCCAACGCGCGGCGGCCGAGATCGCCAGCGAGACCGGCCGCCCCGCGCCCGATCTCCTGCTGGGCGATCTCTCGTCGCTGGCCGACGTGCGGCGGGTCGCGGAAGAGTTCCTGGCGACCGGGCGCCCCCTCCATGTGCTGCTCAACAATGCGGGCGTGATGATGAGCCGGCGCGAAGAGACCGTCGACGGCTTCGAGCGCACCTTCGCCACCAACCACCTCGCCTACTTCCTGCTGACGACCCTGCTGCTCGAGCGTCTGCGCGAGAGCGCTCCCGCCCGGGTGGTGAGCGTGGCGTCGGCCGCGCATGCCTGGTCGGACGGTCCCCTCGATTTCGACGACCTCCAGTCGAGCGAACGCTTCGGGGCGCGGCTCACCTACGGTCGCTCGAAGCTCGCCAACATCCTGTTCACGCGCGAGCTCGCCCGGCGACTCGAAGGAAGCGGTGTCACGGCGAACTGTCTGCATCCGGGCTTCGTCGGGAGCCGCTTCGCT
>CAYYUT010000210.1:0-6599 GCA_964474935.1 uncultured Spirochaetales bacterium | reverse complement strand
CCCCGCTTCCCGTTCCCCCGCGTGTACAATGTCGCGACGGCCGTCGCCGAACCGACGAACCCACCCGACGCCCGTCCGCCGGAGCGCGCCGCCGACGAGCCGGTCGGGCCCACCGATCCCGGCGAGCGCCACGCTCCCGAGGAGCCGGATTGGCCGGCCGCACCCGATCGTCGGGTGGTGTTCCTGCTCGACGCGTCGAGCCCGCGGGAACGCAAGCTGTTGCGTGCCTGGGTCGAGCGGGCGCGACCGGAGGGCGTCCGCGACGCCCAGGTGGAGTGCATCGAGATCCCGCCGACCCGGCGGCGTCGCCGACGCGACCGGCTCGACCCTCGACTCGAGGCCGCGCTCGCCATCGACGATCCGCTGCTCGCTCCGCTGAGGGTCGTCTGGCTCCCCGGCCATCATGCGGCCGGGCACGGGGTGCGACCGCGCGATCTCGTACTCGGCGATCCTCGCGACCCGGGCCGACTGCGTCAGGCCTGGATCCTGCGCCACGCCCCGGAGCGCTGTCGCATCGTCGCCGGCGAGCCTGCCCTCGCGAGCGAGTTGCGCGCACGCTGGCAGGAAGCAGGCGGTGCCGGCGGAAGCGAGGTCGTCGGTCTCGCC
Organism: uncultured Spirochaetales bacterium; assembly: GCA_964474935.1. GTDB lineage: Bacteria > Myxococcota_A > UBA9160 > UBA9160 > JAFDDA01 > CAYYUT01. The sequence continues at coordinate 5,993 of CAYYUT010000210.1, read as the reverse complement.
GACTTCGTGGCGCGCCAGGCCGCGCTCGCGCTCGAGCGGGCCGAGCGTCGGCTGCGAGGAGCCCGGTACAAGGTGCCCCGCTTCGTGCGCGAGGACATCCTCGCGAGGCCGGCGTTCCGTGGCGGCATCGAGAAGATCGCCCGCCAGGAAGGTCGCGATCCGAAGGCGGTCGCCCGCGACGCCGAGAAGGTGCTCCGCGAGATCGCGGCCAGCCACAGCCCCTTCGTGATCGACCTCGTCGTCCAGCTCATCCGGTACCTCTACACGCAGGGCTACGAAGAGACGATCCACTACGACCGCCAGCAGCTCGAGCAGGTGTACGCGCTCACGCAGCAGCATCCGGTGGTATTCCTGCCGACCCACAAATCCAATCTCGACCATCTGGCGCTCCAGTACGTGCTGCACGAGAACGGTCATCCGCCCAACCATACGGCGGGCGGCATCAACATGAACTTCTTTCCGTTGGGACTACTCTGGAGGCGAAGCGGCGTCTTCTTCATCCGCCGCTCCTTCAAGGACGACGAGCTCTACAAGTTCGTCCTGCACCACTACATCGACTACCTGGTCGAGAAGCGCTTCACCCTCGAGTGGTACATCGAAGGGGGTCGTTCGCGTTCCGGAAAGCTCCTGCCGCCGCGTTTCGGAATGCTCGCCTACGTGGTCGACGCCTACCGACGCGGGAAGAGCGACGACGTGTTCCTGATTCCGGTGTCGATCGCCTACGACCAGATCCAGGACGTGGGAGGCTACGTCGCGGAGCAGAAGGGCGGCGCCAAGGAACGCGAGAGCTTCGGTTGGTTCCTGAAGGTGCTTCGCACCCTTCGGCAACCCTACGGCGCCATCCATTTCCGCTTCGGAGAGCCACTCTCGTTGCGCAAGACGTTGGGACCTCCCGAGCCGGGCGCCGAAGCCGGCGACGACGTGACGCTCTCGGTGCAGAAGCTGGCCTTCGAGGTCTGCACCCGGATCAATCGGGTGACCCCGATCACGCCGAGCTCATTGGCTTCGATGGCACTGCTGGGGCGCGGCGACCGCGCGCTCTCGCTCGAACAGGTGCGAGGCGTCATGCGCAACCGACTCGAGTATGCGCGCGGGCGCGAGCTGCCGATGACCCAGGAGCTCGACATCGACTCGGACGAGGCGCTGCGACGGACCCTCGAGGCATTGACGCGCAACCGGGTCCTGACCAAGTACGAGGACGGTCCCGAGCCCGTCTGGTCGGTCGCGCGCGGCCAGCATCTGACTGCGGCCTACTACCGCAACACCGTGCTGCACTTCTTCGTCACGCCCTCGATCGCCGAGCTCGCCCTGCTTCGCGCGGCCGAGCCCGACGTGGAAGACCGCCTCGAGGAGTTCTGGGCCGAGGCCATGCGCCTGCGCGATCTGCTCAAGTTCGAGTTCTTCTTCTCGGAGAAGGAGGAGTTCCGGACCGAGCTCCGCCGCGAGCTCGCGCTCCACGACGGCGAGTGGGAGAGCCGGGTGAACGAGGGCAGCGCCCAGACCGTCGGCGTCCTCTACCGGTTCCAGACCCTCTCGGCCCACCGCACCCTGCGGCCGTTTCTCGAGGCCTATCGCGTGGTCGGAGACGAGCTCGAGGGCGCCCCCGCCGAGGGCCCTCTCGACGAGCCTTCCTTCCTGAGGGCCTGCCTGAACCGCGGCCGGCAGTACGAGCTGCAGCGGCGCATCCAGAGCCCGGAATCGGTGTCGAAGCTCCTTTTCCAGACCGCCCTGAAGCTTGCGGCCAACCGGGGGTTGTTGACCGGGGGACCACGGGCCCACGAACGAGCGGGGCGTACCGACGAGTCGCCCTCCGGCGAGCAGGATGTCGCCGAGAGCCGACGTGCGTTCGCCGACGAGATCCGAGGCGTGGTGCGCCGGGTCGATGGGATCGACGCCCTCGCGGCCTCTCGCCGGGCGGGAATCCTGAACTAGTGTGACCAGGGTGCACACCAGCGACTCCGGAGACGTGCGGATGGAGGGCGGCCCACTGGTGCTGCCCGAGCCGGGCGAATCGGCCCGCCGCTGGGCGCGCCGCGCCGCCACCTTCGGGATCTACACGGTCCTGGGCCTCGCCATGGTGCTGGGCTTCCCGTTGTTGCTCGCCGCCGCCCTGCTGGTCGACCTCGTGCGGCCCCGGCGCTTCGTGTTGGTTCGCTGCGTGCTGGCCTTCGCGCTCTACCTGGGCCTCGAGCTGGTTGGGCTCGCGGCCGCCTTCGCGCTCTGGCTCTGGCCCCTCGGTCGCGAGCGCTTCCTCGAGCGCAACCGCCGTCTCCAGACCTGGTGGGGCTCGACGCTCTTCCGCGGCGCCTGCCAGGTGTTCGGAATGACGCTCGACGTGCGGGGCCTCGAGGCGGTGGGGCCGGGGCCGATGCTGGTCTTCGCGCGTCACGCGAGCACCGTGGACACGGTGCTTCCGACGCTCCTACTCGCCCGCGAGCGCGGCATCGCGCTCCGCTTCGTGCTGAAGCGCGAGCTCCTCTGGGATCCCTGTCTCGACGTGGTCGGCAACCGCCTGCCGAACTACTTCGTCCGTCGGGGCAGCGGGGAGGGGCAGCGCGAGATCGCCGCCATCGAGCGCCTGGCTCGCGACCTCGGACCCGGCGAGGGAGTGATGATCTATCCGGAGGGAACGCGCTTCACCCCGGCGAAGCTGGCCCGCGCCCGCGAACGCATCCGTTCGACCGGTGACGCGGACCGCATCGCGTCGTCCGAGCGGATCGGGCAGGTGATGCCTCCCCGCCTCGGCGGACCGCTCGGCCTGCTCGCGGCCCAGCCGGACGCCGACGTCGTCTTCCTGGTGCACGCGGGTCTCGAAGGCGCTCGCGGCTTCGACGAGTTCTTCCAGGGGGGCCTGATCGGGGCACGCGTCGAGGTGGAGCTCTGGCGGGTGCCCGCGACCGAGATCCCGCGAGACCTCGAAGGTCGCAAGCGGTGGCTGCTCGCCCAGTGGGAGCGTGTGGACGCCTTCGTCACGCCTCGGGTCACCGCGACAGGAATGGGAAGGACCGGAGGAGAAGCCTAGTGGCCGAACACGTCCTGCACCGCGAGCAGTGGATCCCGGCGAGCCTCGACGACGTCTTCGAGTTCTTCTCCGACGCCCGCAACCTCGAGGCGATCACACCCACCTGGATGAACTTCCGGATCACCACGCCCGGGCCGATCGAGATGAGGCCGGGCGCCGAAATCCGTTACCGGCTGCGCATGTTCGGGGTGCCGATCCGCTGGAAGACGATCATCGACCGCTGGGAGCCGGGGAAGGCCTTCGTCGACCGCCAGGAACGGGGTCCCTACGCGCTCTGGCACCATACGCACACCTTCGAGCCGCTCGGCGAAGGCGTGCTGATGAGCGATCGGGTGCGTTATCGCCTGCCTCTGGGACCGCTCGGCGAGCTCGCGCACGTGATCTGGGTGCGCGGCGCCCTGGCCGAGATCTTCGACTACCGCTTCGCGCGCATCCGCGAGGAGTTCGGCAGCGCGCCCACCACCGAGGCTCTGCTCCGCATCGGGCTCGAGTGATACACTCGGCGCCCGGGGGAAAGGAGCCTGTGAGATGACCGAGCCCACCGAGCCGCGACCGGGGACCCTCGATTTCGCCGCCCGCATGAATCCGGACGCCGACGCCCTCGTGCTCGGCAGCGAGCGTCGCCCCTGGCGCGAATGGCAACGCCGTGCCTCGAAGCTCGCAGACTTCCTCTCGAGCGAGCTCGGTCTCCAGTCCGGAGACCGGGTCGCCTGGAAGATGCACAACTGTCTCGAGTACTACGATCTCTCGTTCGCCCTCCAGAAGATCGGAGCGCTCGGGGTCCCGATCGGCTACCGGCTCACGGGCAGCGAGTCGGCCTACATCGTCGACAACTCCGATGCGAAGGCGGTCGTCTGCCAGGGCCGCTTCGCGGCCGACCTCGAAGGAGCGCTCGACTAGATGCCCAAGGTCTCCCCCGAGCGCTTCCTGGTCATCGGCGGCGAGCCGGAGCGCCGGGGCGCGCTCGGCGGCGCCATCGACTTCGAGGAGGCCGTGGCCCAGGGCAAGTCCGAGGAGATCGTGGCGGCCGGCCCGAGCGCCGGATCGATCATCTACACCTCGGGAACCACGGGCCGGCCGAAGGGCGCCTTCCGCGACGGCAACGCCCCGGGCCGCCAGGAGGCCCTGCGCGAGTTCATGCTCGGCGTCGTGTCCTCGTTCCGATTCGCACCACCCGAGAAGCATCTGCTCTCCTGCCCTCTGTACCACTCGGCGCCACCGGCCATCGCCGGCATCCCCCATCTGATGGGCGGAACCGTGGTGGTGATGGACCGGTTCCATCCCGAGGAGACGCTCCGCCTCATCGAGAAGGAACAGATCGTCTCGGCCTTCATGGTGCCGACCCAGCTGAATCGGATGACCTCCCTTCCCGACGAGGTGAAGCGCCGATACGACCTGTCGTCGATGAAACGCCTGATCGTCGGCGCGGCCCCGTTCCCGTACCCGCTCAAGCAGAAGGTGGTCGACCTCTTCCCGAATCCCTGTCTCTACGAGTTCTACGGCGCGACCGAGACGGCCATCAACACGGTGATCGGTCCGGAAGACCAGCTCCGGAAGCCGGGCTCCTGCGGCAAGGTGGTCCCGGGGAACGAGCTCAAGATCCTCGACGAAGAGGGCAACGAGCTCCCGACCGGCGAGGTCGGCCTGCTCTACATCCGGAACGCCTTCCTGATCAGCGGCTACTACAAGAACAAGGAAGCCACCGACGAGTGCCTGCGCGACGGATTCTTCACGGTGGGCGACATGGCGAAGGTGGACGACGAAGGCTTCTACTACGTCGTGGACCGGAAGAAGGACATGATCATCTCGGGCGGCGTGAACATCTACCCCGCCGAGATCGAAGTCGAGCTCCGGACGCACCCGGCGGTGTACGACTGCGCGGTGATCGGCGTACCCAACGACGACTGGGGCGAAGAGGTGAAGGCCGTCGTCCAGCTGAAGGAGGGAGCGAAGGCGAGCGAGGACGAGCTCGGCGCGTACCTGGCCGAGCGTCTCGCCGACTACAAGCGCCCCCGCTCGATCGACTTCGTGGACGAGCTCCCCTACAACCCGTCGGGCAAGCTCCTCAAGAAAGAGCTGCGCCAGACGTACTGGGAGGCCGCGGGGCGAAGCATCTAGCACCGCCCGAATTCGTCGAGGCCGGGCCGCACTAGCCCGCCAGCAGACCCCGGACCAGATCGACGAGCGTATAGCCGAGCACGAGGGGCACGGGCAGCCGCAGGAGCCAGCGCCACAGGAAGAACCAGCGCACGCCTTCGGCGCCCCGCGCCGCCTCCTCCATCGGATCGCGCATGCGCCATCCGACGAAGAGCGAGAGACCGAGCCCGCCGAGCACCAGGAAGACGTTGCCCGCGAGCTTGTCCATGGCGTCGAGGACCTCGATGTCGAGCGCGGCCGGAACCCCGAGCAGGGCGATCAGGGCGGCCGACGTCACCACCGTGCGGCGGCGGGGCCAGCCGAAGCGATCCATGCCCGAGGCGACCACCACCTCGAGCAACGACATCGCCGAGGTGAGGGCGCCCACCGCGAGCGCCACGAAGAAGGCGACCCCCACGAGGCGTCCGGCCCCGCCCATCTCGGCGAAGGCCGTCGGCAGCGTGATGAAGAGCGCGCCGATCGTACTTCCCCCCACGTCGCCCTCGAGCCCCAGCGCGAAGATCAGCGGAAAGACCGCCAGGCCGGCCACGAATGCCACGCCGAAATCGGCCGCCGCGATCACGATGGATTCGTTCGGCAGATGGTTGTCGCGCTCGAGGTAGCTCGCGTAGGTGAGGATGGCGCCCATCCCGAGGCTCAAGCTGAAGAAGGCCTGGCTGGCCGCGTTCTGGAGCACCTCGAGCCGCCGGAGGTCTGAGAAGTCGACGTCGAGATAGAAGCGGTAGCCGCCTCCCGACCCGGGCAGGGTGGCCGCGTAGACCGCGATGCCGCAGCCGATGGCGAAGAGCAGGGGCATCAGGACGAGCGAGCTCCG
>CAYYUT010000209.1:0-6603 GCA_964474935.1 uncultured Spirochaetales bacterium | reverse complement strand
TGCGCCCGAGCGCCGCGGTCCGCGCCCTGATCGCGTGGGCCAACGTCAGACCCTGGTCGTATCCGAGATCCCGCGGCGCACCGGCCGACTCGAAGCTGGCGGTCTCGAGCCCCATCACTCGGCGCCGCGACGCACCCCGGGCTCGAGCCCCTCGTTCAACGATCCGGTGCGGTACCCCTCGAGGTCGAGCGACACCCACCGGAATCCGAGCGGCTTCAGGGCCGCGACGATGCGCGCCCCCATCTCCGGGTCGAGCGCCCGCGCGAGCTCGTCGGCCGCGATCTCGACCCGAGCCAACGCCCCGTGGTGGCGCACCCGAAGCTGGCGGAACCCGAGCGCCGCCAGCGCGGCCTCGCCCCTCTCGACCTGCCGCAGGCGCTCCGGGGTCACCGACAATCCATAGGCGAGTCGTGACGAGAGACACGCCGAAGCCGGAAGGTCGGCGGTGGGCAGCCCGGCGGCCCTCGAGAGCGCCCGGATCTCGGCCTTGGACAGGCCTGCATCGAGGAGCGGCGAGAGGACGCCCTGCTCGGAGGCGGCCCGATGCCCGGGCCGGAAGTCGCCCCGGTCGTCGGTGTTGATTCCGTACGCCACCCGATCGAAGCCGAGCTCGCCACACAAACGGCCGAGCACTTCGAAGAGCTCGCTCTTGCAATGGAAGCAGCGATCGGCCCGGTTGGCGCGATAGTCCTCGCGCTCGAGCTCGCGCGTGTCGACGAAGCGATGCGCGATGCCGTGCCGTGCCACGACGGTCTCTGCCATCCGGCGATGGCTCTCGGGATACGAGGCCGAGACGGCGGTGACCGCCAACGCACCCGCCCCGAGGGTCCGGTGGGCCATCCAGGCGAGGTAGCTCGAGTCGACCCCGCCCGAGAAGGCCACGATCACCCGGCCGGCCCTCCGCAACCCCTCGGCCAGCGCCTCCTGCTTGGCCGCCGTCGAGGGATCCACGCGGCCGCCCATGTCACCGCCGACGTGGCCGCCCGCGTCGCGGCCACAAGCGACAGCGCCGGCGGCGCCCGCGTCTTCGTCGCGGGCTGATTCGGCGCCGACTGATTCGGCCCCGGCTGATTCGGCGCCGGCTGATTCGGCGCCAGCGGCGCCCCTGTCGGCCTCGCCGGGAACACCCTGCGCCTGGACGCGACGGCCTCGGATCGAGCTCGGAGAGTTCACGCGCCGAGGGTAAGAAGCACACCCCGAGGGGTCAACCGAGACGCTATCCTCGGCCCCGGGCGCTACGGGGGAGTGCATCGCTCATGGCCAAGCTTCGCGTCGCGATCCTCTTCGGTGGCCGCTCGGTGGAGCACGAGGTCTCGGTGGCGAGCGCGACGTCGATCGCCCAGGCCCTCGATCCCGAGCGCTACGAGACCCGCCTCGTCTGCATCGGTCACGACGGCCGCTGGCGACTCGGGCCCCCGGGCTCCCTCCCGGCCAGCCTGGAGGCCAGCCTCGACCGTGGCGACGAGGTCTGGATCCCGGCGGTGCCCGGCACCCGCCAGATCCAGGCCCTCGGCTCGACGGAGCCCCTCGCCCACATCGACGTGGTCCTCCCGATCGTCCACGGCACGGGCGGCGAGGACGGCCGACTCCAGGGTCTCCTCGATCTGACCGAGCTTCCCTACGTCGGCGCCGGCGTGCTCGGCTCCGCGATCCAGATGGACAAGGAGGTGTCGAAGCGGCTCCTCGCAGCCGCCGGCCTCCCGGTGGTGCCCTGGATCACGGTCCGCACCCACGAGCTCGACGCCCGCGGCCCCGCGATCGCCGAGCGCGCGGTGCGCGAGCTCGGGCTCCCGGTATTCGTGAAGCCGGCGGGCCAGGGCTCGTCGATCGGGATCTCGAAGGTCGCCGAGCCCGACGGAATCGGTCCGGCGCTCGCCGAGGCCGCCCGCTACGACACGAAGCTCCTGATCGAACGCGCGATCGACGGCCGCGAGATCGAGGTCGCCGTGATCGGCAGCGACGCCCCGGAGGCCTCGCTCCCGGGCGAGATCGTCCCGACCCACGAGTTCTACGACTACGAGGCCAAGTACCTGGACGAGGGCACGGAGCTCCTGATCCCCGCCCCCCTCGAGGAGGCCCAGATCGAGGCGCTGCAGCGCCTGGCCGTCGACTCCTACGTCGCGGTGGAAGGCGAGGGTCTCGGCCGTGTCGACTTCTTCCTCGAACGCCACACGGGTCTCTTCTTCGTGTCGGAGGTCAACAGCCTTCCGGGCTTCACCGACGCCTCGATGTTCCCGAAGCTCTGGGAGGCGACGGGCGTCTCGTACCCCGCACTCCTCGATCGCCTGATCGAGCAGGCGATCGCCCGCGGCCGCGAGCGCAGCCGCCTCGAGACCCTCTACCGCGCGCCATGAGCGAGCCCGGCTTCGAGCTGCTCGGCATCGACCACGTGGTGATCCGCACGCCCGACCTCGATCGCGCGCTCGCCTTCTACTGCGGTGTGCTCGGATGCCACGAGGAGCGCCGCGTCGAATCGCTGGGTCTGGTCCAGCTCCGGGCCGGCACGAGCCTGGTCGATCTGGTCGACGTGTCCGCCCCCCTCGGCCAGGCGGGCGGCGCACCGCCCGGCAGCGACGGCCGCAACATGGATCACCTGGCGCTCCGCATCGCCCCCTTCGACGAGGCGGCACTCCGCTCCCATCTCGACCGCCACCAGATCGAGGCCCCCGAGACGGCCCAACGCTACGGGGCCGACGGGATGGGACCCTCGATCTACATCCGCGACCCGGACGGCAACACGATCGAGCTCAAGGGCCCGGCCGCCGAGCCGAGCTAGCCGCGCTAGCCCCGCCAGCGGAGCCAGCCGAGCTGACCGAGCCAGCTCAGCTGACCGAGCGAGCCGAGCTGACCGAGCCAGCCCAGCTGACCGAACGAGCCGAGCCGACCCAGCCGAGCGAGCCCGCTTGGCCAACCGCGCCGCACCCCTATCGCGCAGACCGAGCTAGCCCAGCTCCAGGTTTGCGAACCGCACCATCACGGTCTTCACCCCGGCGCGGTCGAAGCGGATGTCGAGCTTCTGCGACGAGCCCTGTCCCCGCACCGCGACCACGCTGCCGGCACCGAACACGGGATGACGCACGCGCAGGCCGGGCCGCAGCAGCGGCGTCTCGTCGTCGCTCCACTGCCCGTAGCTGTAGTCGACCGAGCGCTCGCCGAGCCCGCCCTGTCCGCCCGATCCACTGCGTCCGCCCGGTCCACCGCGTCCGAAACCAGCGACACCCGCGCCCCCCGCGTCCCCGAGACCCTCGCCGTGGGGATCGCTCCCCGTCACGACCGACGCCGGGATCTCGCGCAGGAACCGCGACGGCGCACCGAACAGGCGCTGGCCGAACCGACGTCGCTCGCGCGCGTAGGTCATGGTGAGCCGTTCCATCGCGCGGGTCATGCCGACGTAGCAGAGACGACGCTCCTCCTCGATGCCGTCGGGGTCGCGCGACGAGGCGGCAGGCGGAAAGACTCCTTCTTCGAGCCCCACGAGGAACACGATCGGGAACTCGAGCCCCTTGGCCGAGTGCACGGTCATCAACGACACCCGGTCGGAACGGTTCTCGTAGGCATCGAGATCGGATACGAGCGCCACCTGATCGAGGAAGATGGCGAGGAGCGAGCGGTCGTCCTCGGCCCCCTCCGAGGCGGGCGCGTTGAGGGCGGTGAAGTCGTCGGCGCTCGAGAGCAGCTCGCGCAAGTTCTCGGTACGCGCCTCGGCCTCGGGGGTCCCTTCGCGTTCGAGCGCGGCGAGGTACCCGCTCCTCTCGAGGACGAGCCCGATGGCATCGGCCGGCGCGTCGTGCGGGAGATCGCGCGCCAGGCCGTCGAGCGTGGCGAGGAACGACCTCACCTTGGCCGCGCTCCGCGCCCCGCCGTCACCGGCGAAGGCCCGCAGCCCATCGAGCAGCGAGCCACCGCTCCGCGCCGCCAGCGCAGCGGCCTTCTCCAGGGTGGTCTTCCCGATGCCGCGCGCGGGCGTGTTCACGATCCGACGGAGCCCCTGGTCGTCCTTGGGGTTCACCAGGACCCTCAAATAGGCAAGCGCATCCTTGATCTCGGCACGGTCGTAGAACCGCACCCCGCCCACCACGACGTAGGGCAGGTCATACTTGAGCAGCTCCTCCTCGAAGGTGCGCGACTGGGCATTGGTCCGATAGAAGATGGCGCATTCGCCGAGGGGCCGTCCGCTCTCCCGGGTCGCTTCGAGCAGCTCGCGCACGACGTACTGCGCCTCGATGCGATCGTCGCCCGCCTCGAAGAGCCGGATGGGCTCCCCACCTTCGCGATCGGTGACGAGCCGCCGCTGCTTGCGCTCGAGGTTGTTCTCGATCACGGCCGAGGCTCCGGCCAGGATCGGTTGCGTCGAGCGATAGTTGCGCTCGAGCTTGACGACGCCGGCGTCCGGGAACTCCTTCTCGAAGTCGAGGATGTTCCGGATGTCGGCGCCCCTCCAGGCGTAGACGCTCTGGTCCGGATCTCCCACGACACACAGGTTGCGATGTCCCGCGGCCAGCTGGCTCAGGAGCCGGTACTGCACCCGGTTCGTGTCCTGGTACTCGTCGACGAGCAGGTATTGCCAACGCCGTCGGTAGGTCTCGAGCACCTCGGGATGCTCGTCGAAGAGCCGGGTGGTCTCGAGCAGCAGATCGTTGAAGTCGAGCGCCTCGGCCTCGGCCAGGAGTTTCTGGTAGGTGGCGTAGACCTCGGCCATTCGCTCGCCGTCGAGGTCGTGGGCCTCCTGCGCGATGTCGTCGGGTCGTCGCGCGGCGTTCTTCCACTGGTCGATGCGCCAGCGGAGCCGCTGCGCGTCCTGACTCTTGGGGTCGAGACCGTGGCGACGGAGCGATTCCTTCACGACGGCCAGGCTGTCGCTCTCGTCGTAGATGACGAAGCTGCGCGAGCGCCCGAGGTGATGGATCTCGCGCCTCAGCAGCCGCACGCACGTGGAATGGAAGGTGGAGACCCAGAGCACGTCGCCGGTCAGCCCGAGGAGCTTCGCGACCCGCTCCCGCATCTCGGCGGCGGCCTTGTTCGTGAACGTGACGGCGAGGATGGCTTCCGGGTCGATGCCACATCCGCCGACGAGGTAGGCGATCCGGTGGGTGAGCACCCGGGTCTTGCCGCTGCCCGCCCCCGCCACCACGAGGAGCGGACCCTCGGTCGTCTCGACGGCTTCGCGCTGTTCGGGATTCAGGCCTTCGAGGAGAGCCGCGGCATTCGGGTCGATCGACACCCCGCGGAAGTTACGAAAGCGTTCGCCGCTCGGCTAGACGTGAGTCGAGCCGACGGTGGCGTCGGACACACACCTCGGGTGCGCGCGGCCGGTGTGTCGCCTAGAGCGGGGTGAGAGCCGGGTCGGCGATCTCACGCCGGACGAGCTTGCCCTGCTCGTAGATCGAGGTGACGTCGACGACCCCGTCCCCGTTCGCATCCTCTTCCCGACGCGAGATCAGGGTCTTGCCGTCCTGCTGGACGTAGTACTCGAAGGTGTCGGCCGAGCCCGTGCCCTTCGAGTCACGCTCGATGCGGGTCACGACCTCCTCGCCGTCGACGAGGTCGTAGAAGGTCCACGTGTCGATGGCCCCGTTCCTGTCGGCGTCCTCTTCGGAGCGCACGCGGTAGCGATCGTTGTAGTAGACGGCGACGTCGATCTCACCGTCGTAGTCGGTGTCGTGCCGCTCCTCGAGGATGGCCTGGTTCTGGTAGGTGTAGTGGGCGTCACGGGCGCCGTCGTAGTTTCGATCGATCGCGCGGCCGAGCATGTAGCCGCCGCCATAGCTCTCCCACACGTCGAGCTCGCCGTCCGCGTTCGTGTCGAGCGCCCGCGAGACCACGGTACCCCCCCGATAGGTGGTGAACGCGTCGAGTCGCCCGTCGTAGTCGCGATCCTCTTCCTTGCGGATGTAGGCGCCGCTGACGGCGTCGAAATAGCGGATCTCCTCGGGAGCGCCGTCGCGGTCGGCGTCGAGGGTGCGCTTCAAGACCTCGATGTCGCGGGTGTTGTCCCAGGTGCCGCGCTTCACCACGGTCTGCTCTTCGTCGAAGATGTAGATCGGGAGATCGCGGTCGCGCGGGGCCCGGGGGGCCGAGCGCGGGTCGGCCGCCTCCTCGATCTCCTCTTCGCTCGGCGCCGCGACGTCGGCGTTCTCGCGCGCCAGCCGTTCGGCCTCTTCCTGCTCGATGCGGGCGAGCAGTTCCTCCTGACGCGCGAGCTCGTCGTCGATCTCGCCCTCGAGCGATTCCTGGCGTTCGAGCTCGGCCTCGATCTGCGACTCGAGCTCCTGCTCGCGCTGACGCTCGGTCCGAGCCCCGCCGCCGCCGCCACCCGGGCCCCCGCCCGCGCCGAGCGGCATGTCGCCGGTGATGGCGCCGTAGATCATCATGGTCCCTGCGCCGACGGCGGCCCCGATCGGCCCCATCTGCATTCCGATGATGGCCCCCATCAGCGCGCCCTCCATGGCGGCACGCCCCCGACTGGCGGCCGTGACCTGGCCGTTCGCGTTCGGGTCGTTGGGATCCGCGGGATCGGGAGGGTTGCCGGGCCCGGCCTGGCTTGCGCACCCGAGACCGAGCAACAGGAGGGCGATGGCTGCGAAACGGCACCAGCCCACGGAC
>CAYYUT010000208.1:0-6622 GCA_964474935.1 uncultured Spirochaetales bacterium | reverse complement strand
TTAGCGGGCGTCGAAGTTCACGACGTCGCCCGCGAGCGGAACGTGCGCGTTCACTCTGTGGGCCTGCGTCCGCGCCGAGGCAGCGCCACCACCCTGCGTGTTGAACAGGTTGGCGTACCAGCCGTGGATCGGCGTGTTGCGGAAGCCATCGACACCGAGGCCCGTGAGCTCGTGGGTCGTGCCCACGGCCACGTTCCGCGGCGTCATGGTCATGTGACCCGCGCGGCTGCCGAGGTTGGCGGCCGTGAAGCGCGGATCGATGTCCTCGAGCAGCAGGACGGCGATGCAGTCGAAGTCGAGATTGGCATCCCGCTCGGTCTCGTCGTCGTTGTAGAAGAACACGCGGGCCGAAGCCGGAACCGGCGTCACGTCGGCGGTGCCGTCGAGCGTGAACAGCAGGAGGGCAGCAACCGTGTTCTCATCGGGGGCCAGGAAGTTCGTCGCGAGCGACGACGGGAACTGAGCGTACTCGAGCCCGTCGAACTCGTACTGACGATCGCCATCCTGGTTGAGCGGATCGAGGCCCTGGAAGGCGACGGCGCCCACCGAGACCGCGAGGCCCAGGTTCGCATCGATGATGGTCGAGTCGCCGAAGATCGCGTTCCGCGACACGGTCACACCCGCCTGCTCGACCGCGATCACCATCAGCCCGTTCTGGGCGTTGGTCACCTCGGTCTGCGCGATGTTCAGCTGATCGGCCGAGCTGTTCGAGTCGGCGCCGGTGGCGCTGCACTCGAAGTCGATGTCGCTGCCCTCACCGTTGTTGGTGAAGACGAAATGGGTGGTCTCGCGCGCCGTGACGTTGCAGTCGAACGACGACGTCTCCCACGCTTCACCGATGTCACCGTTGATCACGTTGATGTGCAGGTTGATCGACTCGGCCAGACCGTTGGTCACCACGACCTCGGTCATCGGAGTGATCTGGACGGCCGACTCGCCGGTCACGAACGGAACGACGAGAAGAGCGGCCATCTCGTCGAGGTCGAGGTTGGCCGAAGCGGGGCTGGCCCACGTGCCGGCGGCAACGACCACGGCGAGCGCCGAAAGGATCGTTCTCTTGAGCATGTCTTCCTTCTCCTTGACTGGGTGGGTCCGGTCGCCACACACCGACCCGCGAACCACCCGAAGGCGCCAGGCCCAATTGCCCCACGCCGAACTCCGCTGATCGTAACCGGCACAACCGGTCCATCAGCACGTCGCATTATACGCGCATCCACCCTGCATGCGAAGCTTTTTCCCCTCAAATTCGGGCGCACGGATCCGTCGTCACGAGATCTTCGCCGAAGACCGGGAGAGCCCTGTCGAGCGCTCCGACCCCCCGGGGCAGCCAGCACGTGCGAGGGCCGGGGATCCATGCGATCCCCGGCCCTCTCGATCCCAGGCCCGTCCGACGGGCCAGTCGCCTCGCGAGGCGGCGTGGCTAGCGGGCGTCGAAGTTCACGACGTCGCCAGCCAGCGGCACATGCGCATTCACGCTCTGCGCCAGCGTCCGGCCCGAGAACGCGACCGAGGGCTGCGGCTTGCACGGCACTTCCTCGATGCAGTCCACCTCGCCCCACGGCTCGGCCGTGAGGAACGCCTGCAGCAAGTATCCGTGGAAGGGCGTGTTGCGGAAGCCGTCGACACCGAGGCCCGTGAGCTCGTGGGTCGTGCCCACGGCCACGTTCCGGGGCGTCATGGTCATGTGGCCCGCGCGGCTGCCGAGGTTGGCGGCCGCGAAGCGCGGATCGATGTCCTCGAGCTCGATCAGCGTGAAGCAGTCGAAGTCGAAGTTCGCATCGCGCTCGGTCTCGTCATCGTTGTAGAAGAAGACGCGAGCCGAGGCCGGAACCGGCGACACGTCCGCCGTCCCATCCAGCGTGAACAGCAGCAGGACGCCGACCGTCTGGGGGTCGGGAGCCAGGAAGTTGGTGGCCAGCGACGAGGGGAACTGGGCGTACTCGAGCCCGTCGAACTCGTACTGGCGGTCGCCGTCCTGATTGAGCGGATCGAGGCCCTGGAAGGCGATGGCGCCCACCGAGAAGGCCGCACCGACGTCCGCAGCGATCACGGTCGAGTCGCCGAAGATCGCGTTCCGCGACACGGTCGCACCGCCTTGCTCCACGGCGATCACCATGATGCCGTTGTTCGCGTTCGTCACCTCGGTCTGGGCGATGTTGAGCTGGTCGGCCGCGCTGTTCGAGTCGGCGCCGGTGGCGCTGCACTCGAAGTCGATCGAGCTGCCGTCGCCGTCCCGCGAGATCACGAAGTGCGTGGTCTCGCGCGCGGTGACGTTGCAGTCGAACGAGGACGTCTCCCAGCCCTCGCCCGGGTCGCCGTTGATGACGTTGATGTGCAGATTGATCGACTCGGCGAGGCCGTTCGTGACGACGAGCTCGGTGGTCGGGCTCGATCCTTCCACGGCCGTCAGGAAGGGCAGCGCGAGCAGCGCCGCCATCTCGTCGAGGTCCAGGTTGGCCGACGCCGGCTGGACCGAAGCGCCGAACGCGAACGCACCTGCGCACGCGACGGCGAGGGTCTTCTTGAGCATGAGGTTCTCCACGGTTCTGGTTTCCGGGGGGCGTCCCCTGCCCGTGCAGAGATCCGTTGCCCCGCGCCACACAGGACCGACGCCCCGCCGCACCGCGGTGCCAGCGTGCATCGATCGCACGTAGTATAAACCCCGCGAACGAATCCGATCCAGTCCGAATTTCGTCGCGTTCGCGACTGGTTACAGCGCCCTACGCCTGCGCGAGCGCGTGCAGCCAGGTCGCAAGTCGAGCGGCGTTGGGAGCGACGGCATGGTGCGTCCGCGCGTACTCCCGCGCGGCCGAGCCGAGGCGCAGCCGCAGCTCCGGCTCTTGGATCAGACGGGTGAGCGCCTGCTCCCACTCCTCGTGGGAAGTCGCCAGGAGCGCCCGGCTCCCTCCGCCCGCCAGCTCGCAGTGCACGCCGACCGGACTCGCCACGGCGGCCACCCCGGCGCAGAAGTACTGGAGCAGCTTGGTCCCGCTCTTGCCGCGCGCCCAGGCGTCTTCCGGAAGGGGTGCGAGCCCGATGTCGAAAGAGGCGACGGATGCGCCTTCGGAGGCCTCGCTCCACGCCACCGATTCCACCGGAAGGCGTTCGAGCTCGAAAGGGCGATCGCAGACGACTCTCAGACGCAGCTCGGGATGGCGGGCGCCGAGTCGTTCGAGGGTGGGGGCCAATGGGCGCAGGAACGCGAGCGACTTGCCTCCCCCGATCCAGCCGAGGACGAGCTCCTCGCGGGGCCTGGCCACCCGGGGGCGTCGCGCATAGCGCTCGAGCGCGAACGAGAGCGGGAGCACGACCGCCTCGGCCCCGCGGCGTCGAACCAACTCAGCCAGATGAGGATTGCCGGCGACCACCAGATCGGCGTGCCGCAGCGTACGGGCGAAGCGGCGCTCACGCGTCCGCGAGCGCCGTCGCGCGTGGCGCGAGCTCCGATAGAGCACGGCGTCGTCGACGTCGTAGACGATGCGCGCGCCCGACTGCCGGATCGCCCGGAGCTGCCAGCCGGCGAGACGCTTCTTCTGGACGAAGACCACGTCGGCCCGACGGGCGCGCCGCACCAGCGCCACGCGCTCGGCGAGGCTCGCACCCTGCACGCCCACCTCGACGTGCCAGCCGACGGCCTCGAGATAGGGCACGAACTGGAGCGCGCGATACCGGGCCGCCACCGCGCGCTGGCCCTGCACGACCATGAAGAGCCTCATCCGACGGTCCGGGCGCGGCGGGCGACCAGCCCCGACAAGAGCGCCTCGACCCGATCGATGTGGCCCGAGATCGGATGGCGCTCGGCGGTGGCCCGCGCGCGCCGCCCCATCGCGCTCCGGAGCTCGGGGTCGCGAGCCCATCGGACGAGGATCGAGGCAACGGACTCGGCTGACACGGTCGGATCGATCAGCCAGGCGTCCTCGCCGTGGGTGAGCAGCTCGCTCACCCCACAGGCCCGACTCACCAGCGTCGGGATCCCGCAGGCCAGCGCCTCGAACGGGGCGTTGCCGAAGGGCTCGTAGAACGATGGAAGGATCAGGCCGTCCGCGGCAGCGTAGACGCGTTCCACCCGGTCGACGGTTCCGAGGAAGTGGACCCTGTCTGCGAGACCGAGTCGCACCACCTGCGCCGCATGGCGACGCTGGGAACCCCGGCCCGCCACGATCAGGACGAGCTCGGGCACCTCGCGCGCGGCCCGTGCCACCACCTGGAGCGCGAATCCGAGCCCCTTCCGCTCGAATCCCGAGCCGACGAAGGCCAGCACGAACGCCTCGGCGGCGACCCCGAACGCCTTGCGTGCTTCGGGGCCGAGGGTGTGCGCCAGCCCCGGATGGAATCGCTCGAGGTCGAGACCGTTGTGGACGACGTGCAGCCGATCCGGCGCGAGCCCGAACTCGCGCTCGAGCTCGGCGGCGGCGCGGGCGCAGTTGGCGACGATGGGGCCGGTGTCGGGGGCGAAGAGCCGACGCTCGATTCGCCGGAGCACGGCGTGCTTGGGATTGAGACGCTCGAAGGCCCGCTTCCACGGCGGCCAGTGCGGCCGCATCGCGCGCAGATAGGCTGCGTGGCTCCCTCCTCCGGCCCGGTAGACGTCGTGACACGTGGCCTTCCCGAACCCCTGCACCAGATCGAAGGGTCCCGCACGTTCGATCGCCCGGCGCACGGCGGCGTCGAAGCGGAGCGGACGGAGCCAACGGGGCCGCGACGAGATGCGAACGGGAACGACCACCACGCCGGGCTCGAGGGGCGGCAGCGCCACGGGCCGCGACTGGGTGAAGACCTGGATCGAGTGGCCTCGGCGGGCGAGATCCCGAGCGAGCTGGAAGACGTAGCGCTCGACCCCGCCGCGGGACGGATCGAGGCCTTCGACGACGAAGGCCAGCGCGAGACGTCGCGAGGGCGAGCCCGCCTCGTCCGGCTCCGCGCCGACGCGTCGATTCGGGGGACCCGAGCCTGTCATGCACCCTTCCCCGGCCCGGCCCGGGCCGAGCGCGAGGCAAGGGAAGCCCGTTCAGGCTCGGCGGGCCAGCCCCGGGACGAGGGCACGTCCTCCGCGCCGGGTCGCGATCGCCGCCCCGAGGCCGAGCAGCAAGAGCGCCTGCCCGGGCTCCGGCACCCGGCTCACCGAGAGTGTTCCGCCCCCATCGAGGATCCCCTCGCCCACTTCGATCAGGTTCAGACCGACGCCCGGGTCGCCCTGCAGGAACAGACCCGCACCGGCCTCGACCTGTCCGACGTCGAAGAAGTCGACGAGCGTCTCGCTCGCGACGTCGAACTCGAACGACAGGAACTCGTAGGCCGAGACGCTCGCGTCGACGATCGGGAAGGCCCCGAGCAGCGCGCCCGACGGATCGAAGAAGCTCGCATCGAGCGCGAGCAGATCCTCGGTGGGACGATCGGCGAGCTCGACGATCACGGCCGGCGCGGTCGTCTCGTCGAACGAGAAGCTCCCGCGGACCAGGAACCCGGCGTCGCCCGTCCACTCGTAGTCGAACATGGCGAGGTCGGAGGCACGAGCCGGCCCTCCGGAGAGCACCGCGACGACCACGACCCACCCCCACACCTGCCAGTCCCGCCGCTTCGCCATCCGTTCTCCTCCGCCAATCCCGCGCCGCCCCGATCTGAGTGGTCTCGGGCCTCCCAGAATCGCGCCGGATTCCGTGTGGGGTGCGGACGCGCCGTTTCTGACGCCCTGGGGGCAGGCGGCGCCCCGCCGAGCGAGGATGGGAGTCGAACCGACGCTCCCCGGCGTCGCGCGACGGTGATAGAGTGCGGCGGCCGCGGTCGCTCGCGGTCGATGAAACGGGGAGCGGAGTCAGGTGGAGCATCGCTCGAGAGCCGTGGGTGCCGTCGTGGCCGTCGCGCTCCTGTGGGGGTGCGGAGGCGGGGGCGCCGGAAGCGGATTCGGAGGCGCCACGCAGGCCGATCAGAGTGCCTTCCCGACCCAGGACGAGCTCGAGCGTGTGGTCGAGACGCCGGTGTCCCGCTTCGGTTGGACGAGTGACATCCATCACGTCGATCGCTGGACGCTCGCCGGCCCGCTGCCCAGCCGACTCGAGACGCGGGCCGTCCCGGGAGAAGGGCCGTGGGGCGAGCTGCTCACGCGCGAGGTCGAGCGGCGTCCGGGCATCGCGATCTCGACCGAGGCGATGCAGTGCGCGGCCCGCGAGTACGGGCGCTTCTGGCTCGCGCACGACGCCACCCCCGCGCTGGTGCTCCAGACCTTCATCGCCAGCCGTTGCGGCGTCGCATCGCAGGGGGTCCGGTTCCACTACCTGGCATCCCGGAGCACCGACCCCACGATCCCGATCCACGAGATCTTCGAGGCCTGGCGCGAATCGGCCGAGGCACTGGTCGTCGACCACCTCGTGTCCGGCCCGCTGACCGCCGGCATCTGGATGGGCCAGGAGGGTTCGCGGGTGACGCTCGTGCTGGCCACCGGCAGACGGGTGGTGCGACTCGACCCGATCGATCTCGAGCCCCGTTCGGGCGCGTCGATCACGATCTCGGGCGACGCGCTCGTCACCACCGACGGCGTCGGGGCCACGGCGACCCGGGGTCGCTACGGATTCACCGAGTGCCTGGCGGACGAGACGGTGCGCATTCCCCGCTTCCGGTTCGAATG
>CAYYUT010000207.1:0-6641 GCA_964474935.1 uncultured Spirochaetales bacterium | reverse complement strand
GCCGCTTCCGGACAGGACGACTCCGATCGCACGCTCGCCGCGACTCGCTGCGAGGGATTCGAGGAAGGTGTCGATCGGGAAGCCGAAGGAACGGGCATCCTGCTGACTCCGGACGCGAAGGACGTCGCCGTCGAGTCTCGGCAGGTGTCGGGGCGGGATCAGATAGATCGTGTCGGCCTCGACCCGCATCCCGTCCTCGACGACGCGGATCTCCATCGGCGTGTGCCGCGAGAGCAGCTCGCCCATGAGACTCTTGAAGTCGGGCGACAGATGCTGGACGACCACGAATGCGCAGCGGGGGCGGTCGGGCAGCGCCCGGAAGAACTCGCGGAGCGGCGCGAGCCCGCCGGCCGATGCACCGACCCCGACGACCGGAACGGAAGAAGCTCCCGGGGAGACACCGGAGTCCGGGACGCTCGTCTCGTTGGGCTGCGTCGCCTCGGAGCCAGGGGAACTCGACTCGTCGCTCAATGCGCCCCCTCCCTGGGACGGGCCCGGTGACCACGGCATCGGCGTGGCGAGACACGGCCGGGCGTCGCCTCCCCCGTGTCGCTCTGCGCAGCCCGGGTCGGCCCCGACGGCTCGCTCCGCGAGACGACTCCCGACGAGCCACCCACGAGCGATTCCGCCCCGGCGGGTCTCGACTCGATGGCACTCGACCCGGCGATTCTCGACGAGGGGGATCCCTCACGTCGGGCTAGGGTGCTGTTCGGATGATCCGGAGGGAACCTGAAGAGCTCGATGGGTTCGTGGGCGGCCTCCCGGCCGTACACCGCGACGCGGGCCCCGAGCGAACCGTCGCGCCGATCACCCGGTCGCTCCAGCCGTGCGTGTGGCCAGCGCCCCATCGAGCGCGGGGTCGCCGATCGCGCGGGCCAGGCTTGCGAGGCGTCCGTCGAGCTCGCTCTCGGTCTCCGCTCTCAGGTTGACGTGGCCGAGCTTGCGGCCCGGCGCGGCCGACTTCCCGTAGATCTCGACGTGGGCGCCGGGGACGGCGACGAGGCGCGAGACCTCGGGCAGCGTGCCGATCAGGTTGACCATCGCGGTCGGGTGAAGGGCCCGGGTGTCGCCGAGCGACCAACCCATCACGGCGCGGACGTGATTCTCGAACTGACTCGTGGCAGCGCCCTCGAGCGTCCAGTGGCCGGAGTTGTGGACCCGCGGTGCCATCTCGTTGGCGAGGAGCGTCTCGCCCACCTGGAAGAACTCGACCGCGAGAACGCCGACGTACTCGAGCTCGGCGAGCAGCTTCTCGAGCGCGGTGACGGCGACGCCGACCGCCAGGGAGACCTCGGGCGCAGGAGCGCGCGAGAGACGCAGGATGCCGTGGACATGGGTGTTCTCGGCCAGGGGCCAGACACCCACCTCGCCCGAGGCGCTTCGCACGGCGATCATGGAGAGTTCGCGGTCGAAGCGCGAGAACTGCTCGAGGATCAGCTCGCCGTCGCGCCCGAGACGACGCCATGCCGCCTCGACCTCGTCGGGTGTCTCGATCCGCTGCTGGCCCCGCCCGTCATAGCCGTTGCGCCGGGTCTTCAGCACCGCCGGGAGTCCGAGAGACCCGATCGCGGTCTCGAGCCCGGCCAACGTGTCGACGGGCTCGAACGGGACGGTGGCGATGTCGAGGGACCGGAAGGTGCGCTTCTCGCGCAGACGATCGCTCGCGACCTCGACGGCACGAGCGGGCGGGCGCAGCGGCACCCGCTCTGCGAGCCAGCGCAGCGCCTCGGCCGGCAATGCCTCCTGCTCGACCGTCACCACCTCGCAGTCGGCGAGGCGTCCGAGCGCCGCGGTGTCGTCGAACGACGCCAGGAGCTGCTCGGCGACCCGACCGGCCGGCGCCTCACTCTTCGGGTCGACCACCAGGGGCTCGACTCCGAGGCGCCGCGCGGCCCGTGCCAGCATGGCGCCGAGCTGGCCGCCACCGAGGATCCCGAGCGTGCTCATGCCGCGTCCTCGGGATCGTCCGGGACGGAGGCCGTCTGGGCTTCGCGCCAGGCGACCAGTGCATCGCGGACCTCTTCGTCGTGGGTCGCGAGGATGCTGGCAGCGAGGAGCGCGGCGTTCGTCGCCCCCGCCCGACCGATCGCGAGGGTTCCGACCGGTATCCCTCCCGGGAGCTGGACGATCGAGAGCAGCGAATCCATGCCCGAGAGCGCCTCGCTTCGCACGGGCACGCCGAGCACGGGGAGCCAGGTCTTGGCCGCGAGCATGCCGGGCAGGTGGGCGGCCCCACCGGCTCCGGCCACGATCACCTCGATACCGCGGCCCGCGGCCTGCTCTCCGTAGGCGAAGAGCCGGTCGGGGGTCCGATGGGCCGAGACGACGCGCGCCTCGTAGGCGATTCCGAGGGCATCGAGGGTCTCGGCGGCGTGGCGCATCGTCGGCCAGTCGGAACGCGAGCCCATGACGATGCCGACCCGGGCCACGGGCAGGCGCGGGCGGTCGCTCACGAGTGGCGCCCTCGTCCCCGATGGATCGTCGAGCCGCGGGCCTCGGACGCCGGGGACGCGAACCCTGCCGAGTCGGGGCGCGTCAAGTCGGCACTATAGCCGAGGCCGCAGGCTCGGAGCGAGCCGCTGCAGCCCCGGGACGACACCCGCAGCGCGCAGCCGGCGTCGGGTCGGCGGCGGGAGGTCGTGACGGGCCGTCCGCCCCGCCGTGCGTCGGCCCACACCTTGCAGTCCCAACGTTCGGGTCGAGTGGCAGACTGCGAGCTGCTCGGCCACGAGCCGGCGTCGAGCCGCGCGACGCCGACCCGGCCGGACGTTCCTGCGCGCCCCGGAGGTCCCACCATGGATTCGCTCTACCGTCCTTCCGACGCCGATTTCCTCGCCGACCCCTATCCGAGCTACGCGCGCCTGCGCGACGAATCGCCCGTCCATCGTGCCTGCTTCGACCAACGCGGAACGCCGGTGACGGTGGTCGTGCTCTCCCGCTGGGAGGACTGCGTGCGCGTCCTGCGCGATCCACGCTTCTCCGCCGAGAAGGATTTCGAGCTCCTCTTCGACACGCCACGAAGCGACTCGGAGACCGTGCGCGATCCCGTCGTGACCTTCGTCGCGGCACTCATGCTCTTCTGCGATCCGCCTCAACACACGCGGCTCCGCACTCTCGTCAACAAGGCCTTCACGCCGCGCCGGGTGGCATCGCTACGCTCGCGCGTCCAGGCGACGGTCGACAGCCTGCTCGAACCCTTCGGGACGGGCACCCACATCGACCTGATCCGGGATCTCGCCGCGCCGCTTCCCGTGCGCGTGATCGCCGAGCTGCTCGGGGTCCCAGCCGAGGACCACATGCAGCTCAAGCAGTGGTCCGACCGCGCGGCGGTGTTGCTCGACGGGAGCCTCCGCGTCGACCATCAGGAGGAAGGCATCGCGAGCCTGATGGAGTTCGTGGCCTACCTGGCCGAGGTGGTGCAGCAACGCCGGCGCGAGCCGAAGGACGATCTCGTGAGCGCGCTCGTCGCTGCGCAGGAGGCCGACGACCGTCTGAGCGAGGTGGAGGTGCTGGCCACCTGCCTGCTGATCCTCGCCGCCGGACACGAGTCCACGACCAACCAGATCGGCAACGTCATGAAGCTCCTCGTCGATCGCCCCGACGCCATGCGCCGGCTCCGCTCCGCCCCCGGCCTGATCGACTCCGCCGTCGAAGAGCTGCTGCGCTTCGACAGCCCCGTCCAGGTGACGTCTCGAACGCCGGTCGAGGACGTCGTGATCCGGGGCGAACGCATCGAGGCGGGAATCGAAGTGAACACCCTCTTCGGTGCGGCCAACCGCGATCCCCGACAGTTCCGGCAGCCCGACGAGCTCGACCTGAGACGCAGCGAGAACCGTCACCTCGCCTTCGGCCACGGGCCTCATTTCTGCCTCGGGGCGATGCTCGCGCGTCTCGAGGGACAGGTGGCGATCGCGACTCTGCTCGGCCGCCATCCGAGCATCGCGCTCGCCGCTGAGCCCAAGCGCCGGCCCGGCTTCGTGCTGCGTGGCTTCGAGTCGTTGACGCTGCGTCTGTAGAGGAGGGCGGCGGGGTCGGCGGGACGGACGCCCGCTCAGGACGGGGCGAGGCTGGCGGACGGGATCTCGATCTCGAAGTACTCGTCCCGGCTCGCGTCCTGGCGGATCGAGGAGGCGGTGTCGTGGATGGGCGCGCTCTGTCCAGCGACGAAGATCTGCAGGTAGATGTCGGGCCTCGACTCCATCAGATCCTTGAAGGCGGAGTCGTCGAAGGAGATCTCGAAGCGGCCCTCGGCATCCGTGGTGTCGTCGCCGAGGTGGTCGTCCTTCACGACGTCGTCGTCGTAGGCCCTCACCAGGAGCTCCGGGATCGGACGTCCGCTCGCCTGCTCGCGCACGATGCCGTGCACCCGGAACTTCTTCCACTGGAACCAGGGAACGGGGACGGACATGCCACTCCCTCCTGCGGACGACCGCCCGGCGAGCGGGGATCGGGAATCGGGGCCAGCCGGGAACGGACCGGTCGGATCTTGCGCGCAACCCACGAGGCACCGGCCCCTGTCGCCACAAGGACGCTAGCGCAACGAAGCCGGTCCGGTCCCCGGGCGCCGCTGCCTCGCCCGCGTCCCGGCGCCACGCGCCGAGGGACTCAGCCGCCGGCCGGTTCGGATCCCTCGCCCTCCGGCTCCTCGGCCGCGGCCTTCGGCTCCGGCGGAGCGATCTTCTCGATCACCCGCACCTTGCCGCCCTCGTGCGACTCGAAGAAGTCGTCGACCGAATGGCTCTCGCCGGTGCTCTTCTCGAGCGCGGCCAGGAGCTTCTGGGCCGTCGAACGCTGGATCTTGCGTCCATCGAGCACGCCCTTCAGCACGGACACTGGACGATTCATCGCGGCGGCAAGGTCGACGACCGATACGTCCGACCGGGCCATCCGTCTGCGAAGCACTGATTTGATCCGGGCCATGCGGGTCTCCCGGGGCGCGTGGCGGTGGCGCCCGTTCCATGCAGCCGGTTCGGTCCGACCGCGGGGCGCGCAGCGTAGCCCCCGCCGGACCGTGACGCGAGCGCCGCGTGGAGCCCGCGACGCGCGGCCCCCGACGTGCGGTCGATCGGCCCCCGGGAGGCGACGCCGCTCGCAGGCCGTGGACCACGCGGACCCGGTCCGCTCAGGCGGTCCGTCCGAGCCTCTCCGAGACGCCCTTGGCGTAGGCCGGATCGACCTGCGCGAACAGTCCCAGCTGGCGCTCGACGATCCGAGCCGGAACGCCCTCCATCGCGCGCGCGATGGCGGCGAACAGCCGCTGCCGCTGGCCCTCGCCGAACATCTGGAAGAGCCGTCGCGCCTGGCCGAAGTCGTCGTTCCCCTCGCGGTGATCGTAGCGATCCGCATCCCCCGAGATCCGGAGGGGCGGCTCGCGGTAGGCCGGCGCCTCGACCGGTCCTCCCATGCTGTTCGGCTCGTAGAAGGCGTCGGGGTTGCCGGTGTCGTTCTGGAAGAACCGCATCGGCCCGTCCTTGTGGTAGTGGTGCACCTCGCACCTCGGCCGATTCACCGGAAGCGCCTCGTAGTGGGTCCCGAGGCGGTAGCGATGCGCATCGGCGTAGGCGAACACGCGCGCCTGGAGCATTCGATCCGGCGAGAAACCGATCCCTGGCACCACGTTCGAAGGGCTGAAGGCGGCCTGCTCGATCTCGGCGAAGTAGTTGTCGGGGTTCCGATCGAGCACCATCTCGCCGACGTCGATGAGGGGGGAGTCGGAGTGCGGCCAGACCTTGGTGAGATCGAAGGGGTCGTAGGACGTCCGCTCCGCGTCGGCCTCGGGCATCACCTGGATCTTCACGGACCATTTCGGGAACTCGCCTCGCTCGATCGCCCCGAAGAGGTCTTCCTGGTACGACTCGCGGCTGCGGCCGATCACCTCCTCCGACTCCTCGTCGCTGAGCCAGTGATGACCCTGCTGGGTCTTGAAATGGAACTTCACCCAGTGGCGGTCGCCTTCGGCGTTCCAGAAGCTGAAGGTGTGGGATCCGTATCCGTTCATGAATCGGGGACTCCGCGGGATGCCCCGGTCGGAAAAGAGGATCGTCACCTGATGCAGGCTCTCGGGCGACAGCGACCAGAAGTCCCACATCGCGGTCGGGGAACGAAGGTGGCTGCGCGGGTGGCGCTTCTGGCTCCGGATGAAGTCCGGGAACTTGTAGGGATCGCGCAGGAAGAACACCGGGGTGTTGTTTCCGACCAGGTCCCAGTTGCCCTGGTCGGTGTAGAACTTGACGGCGAAGCCGCGCACGTCGCGCTCTGCGTCGGCGGCACCGAGCTCCCCCGCGACCGTCGAGAACCGGGCGACGAGCGGAGTCTCCTTGCCCACCTCCCCGAAGAGGTCCGCGCAGGTGTACTCGCCGAGAGCACGCGTCGCTCGGAACGTACCGAAGGCGCCCCAGCCCTTCGCGTGCACCACGCGCTCCGGGATCCGCTCGCGGTTCTGATGCGCGAGCTTCTCGATGAGCGGATAGTCCTGGACGAGGAGCGGGCCGCGCGGGCCCGCCGTGAGCGAGTTCTGGTTGTCGGCCACGGGCGCACCGCCGGTGGTCGTCAGGGTCTTTCGGTGGGCCTTCGGGGCGTCGGCCTGCGACATCGATCGAGCCTCCAAGGTCGTCTACGGGTGGCAATGCCTTCTCCATCGT
>CAYYUT010000206.1:0-6660 GCA_964474935.1 uncultured Spirochaetales bacterium | reverse complement strand
CTCCGGTTCCGGACGGGACTCGACGTGGAGCCCGTGCTCGTCTCGCCGCACCAGATCCAACAGGCGTTGGCCCGGTACTACGGCGCCGAGAACGAGGCGACCGGAGGCTGGGAGCGGCTCGAGTTCGTGGAGGGCGACCGGACCGTCGGGCCCGAGGACCTGATGCGTCCCGACCAGTGGGCGCCGAGCGAGAGGCAGCGGGATGCGCAGGGGGCCGGCTCGCGTAACGAGATGCCGACCCGCGAGATCCTCCGAGCGCTGACCCAGCTGCTGGTCGAGAAGGGCCTGATCGATCGCGAGGAGCTGGTCGAGAGGCTGCGCGCGGCGGGTCGGAAGGGCTAGCCGGCGAGCCGCCCGACGTCGGGGCGCGGCGAGCTGCGTCGATCGCACGGGTGGCGATGATCGGGCTCCGGTGTCGGCTCGCGGGTGTGGCGGGTCGCCGCGACACGGGTTCCATGCTTGACATGGTGGGGGTGGAGGGCGACTCTGCGACCCTTCACGCCCGCGGGGATGGATTCGACCATGCGTCTCGAATACGGCTTCCAGCTCTCCGACATCGAGATCCCGAAGTTCGCCGTGGAGGCGGTCGAGGGAATCGGGAAGCTCTTCACCCTGACCACGCTCGTCCTGAACGTGCTCGAGACACGGGCGAAGGTCGAGATCGTGTTCCACGGTCTCAACCCAGAGGATCCGGCTCGCAAGATCGAGGCCTTCAAGGCGGTCATGTCGAGCAGTCCGGCCGGAGAGCAGGTGGCCTACGAGCTCGGCCGGGGTGGGGGCGTTCGGGGCTCCTCGGCCTATTTCCAGTGGGTCACCCTGAGCCGCTCCTGAGTCGCCCCGCGGCCGGGCCGACCCCCGCCTCTCTGGCGACCGCGCAGGTTGCTCCGCTCCATCGATGCCTGCGGGCGAGGCTCGCGGCCACCACGCGCGCCACGAGTTCGGAGCGTCCGGAGGCGAAGGGCAGCCGCGCCGCGTAGAGCGCGAGCGCCCGCAGACGATCTCCGTCCCGGAAGGTGTCCGGGAGCGATGCATTCAGCTGGGCCAGGCTCCGGATGCGATCGCGTTCACGCAGGCGACGGGGAAAGCGCACGTCCTCGAGGTCGAGGAGCCGCGGCTCGACCGCGCCCGCGGCGTCGCGGCCGAGGATCACGTTGCTGGCTTTCAGGTCGAGATGCGTCGCGCCCCGTTCGTGGAGCGCCGCGAGCAGACGGCCGAGTGCCACGAGCGTGCGGGCGTCGCGCTCGGGATCGCCGCTCGGGCGATCGGCGGTGACCCCGGGTCTCAGGTCCTCGAGCACGACCGCGCTGACGGCGGTCAACCCGAAGCGGCGCTTCTCGACGAAGGCCAATGGCGTGGCGGCTCCGATGCGACGCGCCTCGAGGCCGTAGCCGGCGGTCCAGGCACGCCGCGCCGGCGATCCGCGCCAGAGATCGGCCACGCGACCGAAGACACCCCGGCTCCGCGTGCGCTTCACGACCAGCCGCCGATCGTCGATCTCGCTCGCGCTGACCTCCGCTCGCCGGTCGCGATCGAGCAGGCGTTCGTCGCCCGCCTCGAGTGCTGCGTGGTGCTCGTCGAGAGCCCGTTGCACCGTCCGGGCGTCGATTTCGCGCCGACGCATCCCGTCGCCCTGGGCGATCGAGAGGGGGACGAAGCGTCGCCCTTCGCGCAGCGCGCGGCCCTCGCGACTGCGGGCGTGCTCGCGGAGCCGTTCGAGCGTGGCGAGCCCGGCGCTCCGAAGCGCGCGACGGGCCGCAGGGTCGAAGGGGCGGGTGTATCCCAGTGCCACGGACCGGACGCGCAGGCGGTCGCCGACCGAGAGGCCCCGCATCCAGAGCGAATGATCGAGGCGCGCGAGGTCGCGACGACGGGCCCGGGGGCTCGTCGTCGCCCGCGCGTGCTGGAGATCGAGGAGCATCAGCTCGCTGTCACCGATGAGGACGTTTCCGCCGTGCAGGTCGCCGTGGACGTGGCCGGACGCGTGGAGCCGGGCCACGAGCTCTCCGAGCGCGTCGAGCCGGGCGCGGCGCGAGACCACGGCCTGCGCGTCGCGCGAGACACCCGGCCGGGCCAGGCGCGCGTCGAGGGTGTCGCCGGGCTCGAAGCGCAGCACGACCAGATGGTCGCCGCCGACGAGACGCCCGAGGGCGAGAGGCTCGGGGACGGAGACGCCAGCGGCGCGCAGCCGGACCAGCGCCCGGTACTCGCGCGCCGCCGGTCCGCCGCCGGCCCACCGCTTCACACGCTCCCGGCCGCGATGACGCCCGGTTCCGGTGTGGTGCTGCTTCACGAGCAGCTCCCCGCAGGCGCCCGCGTCGAGCCGGAGCAGACGGCGACGAGGGCTGGCGGCGAGGGCCGGGCCGTCGCTCTGGCACGCCCGGACGAGCCAGGCCTCCACGGCCGCCTGCACGGCCGGATCGCCCGACTCCCAACGGGCGATCCTCACGCGGCCATCCCGGTCTCGCGGGGCCCGAAGCGGAAGCCAGACGACATACCGCGAAAGGTACCCGTCGCTGCAGCGGCCGTCAGTGAGCGGGGGCTGCCGGCGACGCGTGCCGTGCGCCGGGCTCGATTGCGTCCGTGAGGGGGCTGCTATATTCGTGCGCCGCCGCGAAAGGCATCACCCCAAGACCACATGTCTCGAACGCAAGCCGCACAGCCAGCGGACGCCGCCTCGAACTCTTCGTCCGTGCTCGCCGACCCGGCCACCTCGAGCCGTGCCGACAAGCGCGGGCGCATCCTCGACGCGGCCATCAAGGTGTTCGCCGAGAAGGGCTACCACGGCTGCCGCATCTCCGATATCGCGAGCGAAGCCGGAATCGCCTACGGGCTCGTCTACCACTACTTCAAGAACAAGGACGAGATCCTCGGCTCGATCTTCGAGGACCGCTGGGGTGGGTTCCTCCGGGCGCTCGAAGAGATCGAAGCGCAGGAGGCTTCGACCCGCGAGAAGCTCGAGCGGGTGGCGGCGTTGATCCTGGGCGCCTACCACGTGCGTCCGGAGTGGGTGAAGGTGCTGGTGCTCGAGATCCAGCGGTCGTCCCGTTTCGCGTCGCCCGAGCAGCTGCGCGCCGTCGGGCGGCTCTTCCAGATCGTGGCTCGGATCGTCCGTACCGGGCAGGAGCGTGGCGAGGTGCGCGCCTCGATCGACCCCGAGATCGCCTGCTACGCCTTCGTGGGCGCGCTCGAGATCGTCATCACGAGCGCGGTGCTCCATCTCTCGCGCCAGGCGCCCGAGCCGCCGGGCGAGGCGGAGGACCGACGCTACTACGAGAAGGTGGCCGGGACGGTCGTGGACGTGTTCCTGAATGGCGTCGCCACGGACGGGGCGCGACGATGATCGAGGCGCGCGGCCTGTCGAAGCGTTACGGCGATCTGGTGGCGGTGAACGGGGTGTCCTTCTCGATCGGTCGCGGCGAGGTGGTCGGCTTCCTCGGCCCGAACGGCGCCGGCAAGACCACGACCATGCGGATGCTCACCGGCTTCCTGCCTCCGACGGACGGGACGGCCGAGATCGATGGCCACGACATCTTCGAGGAGAGCCTCGAGGCGCGTCGATCGGTCGGCTACCTGCCCGAGACCCCTCCGCTCTACCCCGAGATGGACGTGCGTGGCTACCTCCGGTACGTGGCCGCGATCCAGGGGGTCGCCCGTCGCGAGCGCCGCGACGCCGTGGATCGCGCCATCGAGCGCTGCGGTCTGACGGCGGTCCACCGCCGCGTGATTGGTGCCCTCTCGAATGGCTTCCGGCAACGGGTCGGACTCGCCGGCGCCATCGTCCACTCTCCGCCGGTCCTGATCCTCGACGAGCCGACCGTCGGGCTCGATCCGATCCAGATCCAGGAGATCCGCGCGTTGATCGCCGATCTCGGTCGTCCGAAGGACGGGGCCGAGGAGCACGCGGTGATCCTCTCGACCCACATCCTTCCGGAGGTCGAGGCCATCTGTCGGCGCGTGATCCTGATCCACCAGGGGACGAAGGTGGTCGACGCCCCGATCGAGGAGCTCACCGCGGGCGGCCGGACCCTCGAGCAGGTGTTCGCCCGCGAGACCGCCCGCGATCGCACGGTCGCGAGCTCCGACGACCCGAAGGGCCCCGACCCGGGCGACCCCACCGCGGGCGTCGGATCGGGCCAGGGTGCCTCGCAGGAGGCCTCGGCGTGAAGCACGTCGGTACGGTCGCCGGGCGCGAGCTCGGCGCGCTCTTCGTCAGTCCCGTGGCGTATGTGGTGCTCACCCTCTACGCGCTCATCGCGGGCTTCTTCTTCATCGCGGGCGTCGTCGGCTTCCTCGAGACGGTCCGGCAGGCCCAGGCGCTCCAGGCCTTCGACTTCCTGGCGCGTGTCAATCTGAACGACATGGTGATCCGCGACTTCGTGGGGACCATGCTGGTGATGATGCTCTTCCTGATGCCCGCGCTCACGATGGGTCTGTTCGCCGCCGAGAAGGCCAACGGAACCGACGAGCTGCTCCTCACGAGCCCGCTCACCATCGGCGACATCGTGCTCGGCAAGTACCTGGCCGTCGCGGTCTTCGTCGGGATCCTCACGCTCGCGACCGCGATCTTCCCCGGGATCCTCTTCCTGTACGGCGACCCCGAGCTGGGGAAGACGGCGGGCGCGCTGCTCGGGTTCGCGCTCAGCGGGCTCACCTTCGCCGCGATCGGGGCCTTCGCCTCGTCCGTGACACGCAGCCAGCTCATCGCGTTCATCCTGGCGATGGTGCTCCTCCTGATCCTCTGGATCATCGGCTTCGTGGCCGAGGTGGGGGCGCTCGGCAGCCAGACCTGGCTCGAGGACGTCCTCGGCTATCTCGGCCTGGGCGCCCGACCGGTGCGGATGGCCGAAGGCCAGGTGAAGAGCGGAGACCTCGCCTACTTCGCGATGTGGATCGCCGTGGCGCTCCTCCTCACCCGGGCCGCCGTCGAATCGACGAGGTGGCGCTGATGGCCCGGTACGCCTCCCTGATCGGTGCGCTCGGCGCGGTGATGGCCCTGTTCGGCTTCGCGTGCTTCCTCATGAACGTGTTCGGCGGCGGTGCCGTGGACGAGGCGCTCGGCACGGTCTGGATCAGCGGCAACATCCTGGCGGGTCTGGTGCTCGTGGGGGTCTGGCTGGCGCTTGGATTCGAGGGCCTGCGCGAGCGCATGAGCTCGGGCGAGGGCCGCCGCGTCGGGAAGTACGGGACCAGCGCCATCGCCACCACGGCCCTGTCGATCGCGATCGTGGTGGGACTCGCCTTCCTGGCCGAGCGCAACTCGGTGCTCTGGGATTGGAGCGAGGCCGGCGTGCACTCGCTCGCCGACCAGAGCCTCAAGGTGCTCGACGCGCTCGAGCGGGACGTTCGCGTCACGGCCTTCTTCTCGAAGCTCAACGAGCCTGCGATCCGGCGGCTGCTCGACAAGTACGCCTACGAGAGCGATCGCTTCGACTACGAGGTGGTGGATCCGGACGCGCGGCCCGATCTGGTGGAGCGGCTCGGAATCGATCGGGAGCGCCTGCGTGAGGGGCTGCTCCACGTCGCGCTCGGCGAGAGCCAGTCGATGCAGATCGACGAACCCACCGAAGAGAACCTCACGAACGCCCTGGTGAAGCTCCAGCGCACCACCGAGCGTACGGTCGTGTTCCTCGGTGGTCACGGCGAGCGCCCGATCGAAGGCGAGCAGGCCACGGAGCGCTTCGGTCTGAGCCTCGCCGCGGCCGCCCTCGAGAACGAGGGCTACCGCGTCGAGACGGCGCTGCTGATGACACTGGGCGCGGTACCCGAGAATGCCGATGCCGTGGTGGTGGCCGGTCCGCGACGGGCGCTCCGACCCGAAGAACAGCAGGCCCTCGAGCGCTATCTGGAGGCGGGCGGCAGCGTTCTGGTGATGCTCGATCCGGGCGTCGAGCCCGAGCTGCTCGACTCGGTGGCCGTGTGGGGTGTCGACGTGGGACGCGATCTGGTCATCGACCGGGTCCAGGGCCTCTTCGGTCAGCCGACCAGCCCGGTCGCGGCACAGTACGCCGCCCATCCGATCACCGGCGACTTGAACGAGATCACCCTGTTCCATCAGGCCAGCAGCGTGCGGCCCCGCCGCGGCGCCGAGAGTCGTCTCACCCAGCTCGTGCTCACGAGCGAGAACGCGTGGGGAGAGCGCGATCTCGAGCTCTTCTTCGCCGAGGGGCGGGCTGCCCCCGGAGCCGACGACCTCGCCGGCCCGGTTCCGCTCGGTGTGGCGGGGCAGGCGGTCCGCAACGGAGATGGCGCGGCCGAGGCGCTGGGCGAAGCGGCCGAGGACGCCCCGGCGGGGGGTCGGATCGTGGTCTTCGGCGATTCCGACTTCGCCTCGAACGAGCTGCTCGATGCCTATCGGAACCGAGATCTCTTCCTGAATTCGGTGAACTGGTTGCTCGGCGACGTCGAGGCGATCTCGGTGCGGCCGAAGCAGTCGCGCGCGAGCCGCTTCACCCCCACCAACGAGCAGCTCACGACGATCCGGACCCTCTCGCTCTTCGTGCTCCCCGAGGCCATCGCCATCCTGGGCGTATTCGCCTGGTGGTCGCGCCGGCGGGCGCCCGGACGCTAGCGGCGTGAACCCCCGCACCACCGCGATTTTGTTCCTGGTCGCCCTCGCGCTCGGGGGCTTCATCTACTGGCACGAGTTCCGGTACAAGGCCG
>CAYYUT010000205.1:0-6682 GCA_964474935.1 uncultured Spirochaetales bacterium | reverse complement strand
CTGACTCGAAATCAGGTGTACTGCTTGCAGTACCGTGGGTTCGAATCCCACCCTCTCCGCCATTTCCGCCGCCATTTCAAAATCCTGCGAGAGCCGCGCTCCCCACGACTCCGATCGCGGATGCCGACGTGAGCAGATCGTGGGCAAGGCCAGCGGCCCAGCGGGGTTCCCCATTTCATTTGATCCACGGTCGACATGCCCCGGAACTGTCGCCGGAGGAGCGGTGTCGACTGCTCGATGATCAGCGACTTCGGGAGAACGGGCTGGCATGCGAGTGGTTCCTGCTAGAGCGGAGTAGCGGGCGGGTCACTGGAACAATTCGTTCCTCGCTCGTCGAAGTGGACACCAGGCTTCCGACCTGGGGGCCTGGCTCGATCCAACACGGGAGTGCCGTGTCTCTCAGCCGTATGAGTGGCTCGCGGACTCAGCGTGAGTGCATCGTTCTTTCTGTAAATCGCTCCCTGCCCGACGAGAGAGTTGAGGTGGCGGGCCAAAGCCGCTCTTCTTGGAAGTACCACCTAACCAAGAAGGGGATGCGGAAGTGGCCCACCACAATGTTGAACGTACCACGATGCACGAGGTTCTCGACCTCCTGGTCGAGCAGGGCCTCGACGCGCCGGCGGTTCACTCCGCCGTCGGACCACCCGAGCCGCGACGCCGAGCGCACGTGCACGACGCCGCCCTCTTCGTCGACCAGCAGCTCGAGGTCGTCGATGGAGCGCAGGGGGGCGCTTCGGTACTCGGCGCGCAGGTAGATGCGCTGGCGCTCGACGACCTCGGCGCGCGGGTCGGCTTCGATCAGCGCCGCGAACCGGTCGAGCGTTTCCTCCGGCCCGCCCTCGATGGGAATGGGCGCCACGCGACCGCCGGCGTTCCACTTCTGGCTCGAAACGCAGTTGGGCGACTGCGGGCACGGCTTCAGACGGAGATCGAGGTGGCCCGCCGGCTCGAGCATCGACTCATGGACATCCGTCGAGCGGCACCCCGTCGCGCTGCCGAGCACGAGGCCCGCCAGGGCGGAAACGAGAGCGGAACGCACGGGGCCGGTAGCGAAGCACGCGGGGCGAAGCACCATGGCCCAGGGGCACCCCTCGTTCAGAACGGCCAGAACCCCCCTTTGCCGAGATCGTCGCGGCAGCCCGCGACCTGGCGCCCGTAGCGTTCGGCCCGCGCAGCGACCTTGCGCGCCACGCCCGCGAGCCAGGGCTTTCGCCCGTGGGAGCCGCGCTTGTAGCCGGCGGGGCCCTCGTGGTACGCGAGGTACAGGCGGTAGGGGTCGGTCTTCGGGACGCCGGTGATGCGCTCGATCACGTTGCCGTACCAGCCGATGAAGTCCACGACGTCTTCGAAATCGTCGCGGTCGGCGCCGCGGTTCCCGGTGCGGCGTTGGTAGTCGCTCCAGGTTCCCTCGGTCACCTGCCCGTAGCCATAGGCCGAGGAGTGCCGCTTCCACGGGATCACCCAGAGGAGCTTCCTGCGAGGCGGGCGGGAATCGTGCCGGAAGCGCGACTCCTGGTGGATGATGGCGAGCTGCGTGCCTTCGGGAACGCCCCAACGCTCGGTGGACTCGCGCGCGGCGTCCCACCAGCCCCCGTGCTCGCGGAAGATCGCGCAGGCGTCGTTCGGGTCGCGGGGCGGACCCTTGGCGCAGCCCATGAGCAGCGCGGTCACCGCGAACGCAACGAAGGCGGCTCCTCGCCGCATGGCCCCCTCCCAACGGCGGAAGGATAGGACTCGCCCCGGAGCTTGGCGATCGCCTAGACCTCGGCGATCACGTTCTCGCCGAAGCCGCGGAAGGCCGCGACCTCCTTCTCGATGGGAAGCGTGTCCGCTTCGTAGGCGTTGCGAAAGCCGACGCTGCAGTCCGTGATGCCCTCGTCCTCGAGCCTGCGCGCACCGTCCACGGTGAAGCCGTCGAGAGAGATCACGTGCAGTTCGAAGGGCTCGTTCTCGCGGCCGTACTCCTTGCGGAGCTCCGCGAGGCGCGCGAGGTGGGCGTCGAGATCCGCCGGGTCTCCGCCGGCGTGCATCGAGCCGTCGCCGTAGTAGGGATACTCGGTGTCGGACTCGCGCGGGTAACAGAGGCTGTCCGGCACGGTGAACGAGGAGAACCCGGCCTGCTCCGCCTCGATGGCGAGCGTGGTGAGCTGGGCCGGATCGACCATGGATTCGGCCAAGGAAAAGCGCATGGAGCGGGTGTAGCATGGGCCCGAACGCCCAAGGAGAAGCCATGTCCGCCTCGGAATGGACCGCCTGCGACCTCCCCGATCTCAGCGGGAAGACCTACCTCGTGACCGGAGCGAACTCCGGCCTCGGCCTCGAGACCGTGCGCGCGCTCGCCGGCGCCGGCGGCCACGTCGCCCTCGCCTGCCGGGATCTCGGCAAGGCCGGCACGGCCATCGATGGAATCAAGAAGGACCAGCCGAAGGTCTCGCTCGAAAGCCTCGAACTCGACCTCTCGAGCCTGGCTTCGGTGGAAGCCTTCGCGAACGCCTGGCTCGCGAGCGGCCGTCCTCTGCACGCGCTCGTGAACAACGCGGGCGTGATGGCGCTGCCCGAGCGCCGCACCGCCGAAGGGTTCGAGATGCAGCTCGGCACCAACCACCTCGGCCACTACGCGCTGACGGGGCGGCTGTTGCCGCGCCTGCTCGCGACGGAGGGCGCGCGCGTCGTCAACGTCAGCAGCCACATGCACAAGTTCGGCCGCATGAAGTGGAACGACCTCCAGAGCCGCAACAAGTACTCGAAGTGGGGTGCGTACTGTCAGAGCAAGCTCGCGAACCTGCTCTTCACCTACGAACTCCAGCGCCGCCTGCACGATGCGGGGAGCAGGGTGCTCGCCCTCGCCTCCCACCCTGGCTACTCGGCGACCAACCTCCAGACCGCCGGCCCGCGCATGGAAGGGTCGAGCCTGATGGAGCGCCTCTCCCTGCTCGGCAACCAGCTCTTCTCCCAGGACGCCGCGACGGGCGCCCTCCCCTCGGTCTACGCCGCCGCGGCCCCGGACGTCGCACCGGCCGCCTACTACGGCCCGAGCCGCTTCGGCGAAGTCTGGGGCCCGCCCAAGCGCGTGCAGTCGAACAACGCTTCCCACGACCGCGAAGCCCAGGGCCGCCTCTGGGAGATCTCGGAAGAGCTCACGGGAGTGACGTACGCCTTCTAGGGGCACCTCCCCGATCCAGCTCGCCGACCCGAGGTGTCGGCTACATTGCGATGCGATGCAACGCGCGACCGACTTCCACCCCATCGATACGCCGGAACGGGCCGCGCGGGCCCGAGCGGCCCTCGCAGAGGCCTTCGACGGCTATCCCCTCACCGAGTGGATCGTGCCCCGCGACGCCCACTACGCGAGACGGCTCGATCGCTACGTCGACGCGATGATGAGCGCTTCGCTCGACGGCGGTCACTGCCTCGTCGATGCGGAAGGACGCGGCGCCATTCTCTGGCGGGCCCCCGACGCCCCGCCCCTCGGTGCCGGAGCCCTCCTTCGCCAGGGCAAGACCTTGCCG
The DNA here is from genome assembly GCA_964474935.1 of uncultured Spirochaetales bacterium. Taxonomy (GTDB): domain Bacteria; phylum Myxococcota_A; class UBA9160; order UBA9160; family JAFDDA01; genus CAYYUT01. Next base: position 3,173 of record CAYYUT010000205.1, on the reverse strand, counting down.
GGCATCCTCGGCGCCCGGCGCCTGGCGAGCCGCATCCCCGGGCTCCTTCGCCTCGCGCGCGACCATCCCTCGGAACGACACGCCTATCTGGTGATGCTGGGCGTCCGGCCCGAGCACCACCGCGCCGGGCTCGGGCAGGCGTTGCTTCGACCGGGGCTCACCCACTTCGACGCTCTCGGGATCGGGAGCTTCCTCCACACCGCGAACGTGGACTCGATCCCGTTCTATCGCGCACACGGGTTCGAGGTGCAGGGGGAGCCGATGCGGATATCGGGCGGGCCTGACGTCTGGCGCCTTGGACGTCCTCCGGGTTCGCTGACGGCGTGCCGCCTGCCGCACTAGACTTTGCCGTCCCAGCCCGCACGGCGAAGCCCCTGCACGAGGAGCGCCCCCTCCGGACCGACGTAGCGAGCCGAGTGCGCGATTCGCTCTCGCCGCTTGGGCCGCGCATCCCACGCCGCTCGCGCCTCTTCCTGGCGCCCGAGCAGGGCGAGGCTCGCCGGGACGATCCCGTAGAAGTCGAGCGCCTTCGTCTCGTCCTCCGCCGGGTCTCCTGCCACGGCCGAACGGGCGAACGCGAGTGCGTCCTCGAAGCGTTCCAAGGCGAACAACGCCATCGCGAGACCTCCCTGGAGGTGGTGGGCGACGACGCCGCTCGGGGAGAGCCGAAGCGCGCGCTCGTAGTGCGGCAGCGCCGCTTCGTTCGCACCGGTACGGCGGAGGGCACCGGCCACGGTGCTGAGGGTTGCGACCGAGCTCGGGTTCGCCTCGAGCGCTCGCTCGAGGTGGGCGACGGCAGCCTCGTCCTCGCGCGCCATGGCGAGTGCGCGACCCATGGCGAACTGTGCCTCGAAACTCTCGGGGGCGATCTTCTCCGCACGCTCCGCAGCGCTGCGGGCGCGCTCGGCCGCGGCCTCACGGTCTTCGGCGAAGCCCAGGTACAGCCCGTCGGCCTCGGCGAGAGCCAGGCCCGCGCAACCATGGAGCGACGCCTCGTCGATCGCCAGCGCCTTCTCGAATAGGCCGATGGCCGCGCGGTACTGCTCGGCCGTCTCGCGCAACAGCGCCGCCTCGGCGCGCTTGCAGGTCTCCCAGACCACCATCTGCTCGGCCTGCCCCCTCGCCGCGCGGACCTGCTCGGTCTGATGGATGACCGGCTCGAGCTCCCGCAGGAGGCGGTCGATCAATTCGGATTCCCCGGAGGCCAGCGCCGAGAGCGGCTGGGTGAAGCGATCGGCCCAGACGAGTTCGGCGCGGTCCGCATCCCAGAGTTCGGCCACCACTGCGATGCGTTCGCCCTCCCGCGCCAGGCTGCCCTCGACGAAGTAGCGGGCACCGAGTTCCGCGGCACGAGCTTTGCCGTCGAGCCTCCTGCGCGAGGCCGCCTCGCGTCCGATCACCGGGAACCAGCGAATCTCACCCATACGCTGGGTGAGGTCCGAGAGGAGCCCCTCCGCAAGCACGCCGTCGGCCTCCGGGAGCTGGCTCGCGTCGAAGGGGAACACGGCGACGGAGGGCCGATCGCCGAAGCCTGGCACCGGTAGCGTGGCCCCGCCCGAGGGGTCGACACGCAGCTCCCTCAGGCGAACGGCCGCTTCGGTGCGGCTGGCGGCGCCGAGCGCTTCCATGACGGCTGCCACGAGGGTCTTCACGTTACTGAGACCGATCGCGAGAACAGCGGCGATCTCGGGGGTGGTCAGGCCGCGCGCGATGAGCTCGAGCACTTCGAGCTGGCGGTGGGTCAGGCGGTCGGGGTCTCGGGGCAAGAAACTCTGCTCTAGGAGGTAGGGCTGCGCGCACCCGGGACTATACCCCACGGGGCTCCACCGGCTGACCGATGCCGCCTGCGCGTCGCAGGGCCGATCTTCCACGCTGGAACGGGCGAAGAAGGAGTCGTGCGATGCGTGGATGGAGCCTTGCGGGAAGTCTTGGTTGGGCGCTCTTCTCGGCGGTTCCGGCCTCGGGCCTGAGCCTGGTCCTCGAGGGGCCGACGAGCGGGGCCCTTCTCTCGGGTGAACTCGGCGCGGAAACCCCGCTCGCCGGCGGGACCCTGACCCTCGAGGTCTCCCTCGACGAGAGCGTGAGTCTCCTCGGATTCGACCTGCTGCTCTCCTGGGACACGGCGGAGCTCGATCTGCTCTCGGCCACGGATCAGACGGGCCTCGGCCTCGACACGCTGCCCGGCAGCTCCGGGTTGAACGAGCGGATCGCCGGGATCGAATTCAGCCCCGTCACGACCACCGCGCTCTTCACGCTCGACTTCGCGGTACTCGCGGTAATCGACGACGGTGCCGTCGACTTCAGCTTCGACACCAACGGCGCGGGGCTCGCGCCCTCGAGCCTTGTGCTCGACTCCGGTGCGGGGGCGTCGCTCATCGTACCCGAACCTCGGCTTCCGATCTTCGCGACCGCGCTCGTTGCCCTGGGGCTCGGCTTCGCGCGGCGGGCCGCTCGATGAAACGCCGGCGGGACTTCCTCCGAGTCTCACTCCTCCTGCTCGCCGGGTCGCTCTCGACGGGGAACAGCTGCACGACTCCGCAAGGCGCGAGCGATGCGCCCACCGTTGCCGCCCCCGCCTCCGTCGCCTCCTGGCAGGACGACGCCGATGGCGACGGCGTCCCGGACTGGGCCGACAACTGCGTCGAAGCCCCGAACCGCTTCCAGCGCAATGCACGTCGTGGGGTCGGGGAAGCGTGCGTCGGTGCCGACGCCCGGCTGGCTCCCGCGAGCGCCGGCGGCTTACCCTTCCGCGATGCCTGACCTCGTTCCCCTCCGCCGGGCGCTGCTCTCGGTCTCGGACAAGAAAGAGCTCGTCCCCTTCGCCCGAGCGCTGCACGCCCGGGGCGTCGAGCTGGTCTCCACCGGCGGGACCGCGACCGCGCTGACGGAGGCGAGCCTGCCCGTCACGCCGGTCGAGCGGGTCACCGGCTTCCCCGAGGGCCTGGACGGTCGCGTCAAGACGCTCCACCCCGCGATCCACGCGGGCCTGCTGGCCCTCCGCGACAAGCCGGACCACGGGGCGTTCCTCCGCGAGCACGCGATCACGCCGATCGACCTCGTCTGCATCAACCTCTACCCCTTCGAGAACGCCGCCAGCGACCCCAGCGTCTCCCTCGCCGCCGCGATCGAGAAGATCGACATCGGCGGTCCGGCGATGATCCGGGCCGCGGCGA
>CAYYUT010000204.1:0-6720 GCA_964474935.1 uncultured Spirochaetales bacterium | reverse complement strand
GCCCCCGCCGCCGGGGGGGGGCGCGACGCGCGGCGCTCGAGCGGAGCGCGACGCGGCTGGAGCGGGTCCGTCGGTCGCTCGACCAGGATCGCGACGCCTTCGGTGCCGACGTGCAGACCTTCGACGAGCTGCGGTTCGCGGCCGAGGCGACCGACTTCGCCATCCGCAAGGGGCTCGCGGGCATCGAGTGGCTCGGCTGGCGCCGGCGTCCAAAGGGTCTGGGGGGCCGCGAGCGCCGGCGGCTCGCCCGCCGGCTCGCCCGCCTCGCCGACGAGCAGACGCGGCTCGGCCGCCAGCTGCGCCGGCTCTGGCTGGCGCGCAGCCGGCCCGGGGGCTTCGAGATCACGCGCGGCCGTCTGGCGGGCTCGGTGCGGAGTCTGCGTCGGGCCGCGCGGGCCCTCGAGGCGGGCCGGCCGCCGCGCACACCGCTCCCCGATGGCTTCGAGTTCGGCCCCGCCTACACGGCGACGCTCGCACGGATCGGACGCTAGGCCGACCGGCTGGCGATCGGGCTCGAGGCCCGCCACCGGGCCTCAGGCCGGCGACCCGGCGTCGGGGTCGCGGTGGCGCGGGTCCTCGACGAGGAAGGCCACCACGAAGAAGGCGATCGCCTGGAACCCGACGGCCACCCCGATCACCAGTGGATAGGAGCCGGCGATCGCCAACGCGCCGCCGAGCAGGGGGCCGATCGTGTTCATCAGCTCCGAGGCCGAGTTGGCGAGCGCCACCCGCATCGGAAGGTTCTCGCGCGATCCGAACTCGAGCACCATGTTCTGGCCCGACATTCCGAAGCCACCGAAGCCGGCGCCGAGGGCGGCGAACACGGCCACCAGGAGCGCCGACGAATCGATCCAGACCAGCGAGACGGCGGCGCCCATCCAGAGGGCGAGGGCCGACAGGAAGACGGTCCGGAAGCCCAGGCGGTCGGCCATCACGCCCCAGACGAGGGCCGAGCCTCCCCAGGCGAGCGTGAAGGCCGCGGTGAGGATCCCGAGCTCGGTGCCCGTGACCTCGAAGCGCTCGCGCGCGAGCAGGATGTAGAAGGGCTGTGCCGTGCGGCCCATGGTGCCGAGCGCGCGCGCGACGAAGTAACGCGTGAAGTGGGGATCGGAGCGGAGCAGGGCCGGAAGCTCGGCGAAGCGGGCGCCGATCTGGATCCGGGCGCGCACCTGGGGGGCGTCGGGCTCGCGGATCAGGGAGTAGATCACGAGCCCGGTGGTCGAGAGCACGAACGCCAGGCCGAACGTGGCCGCGTAGCCGTTGCCGAACAGGTTGCGGTCGATCAGCCAGCCGCCGAGACCTCCGGCCAGGGCGACCACCAGGGTGCCGGCGGTCTGGCGGAGACCCATCAGGAATCCCCGTCGTTCCACCGGGATCACCTTCGAGACGATCACGTTGAAGGTGACCCCCTGCATTCCGAGAAAGAAGCCGAAGAGGCCGAGGAATCCGCACACCGCCACGAGATTCCATTCGCGGGGAAGGAAGAACCCGCAGAGCGCGATGCCGAGCACCTGCAGTCGCATCAGACCGCCGAACACGATCGCCAACGGAAGCACCCGCCGACGCCGCTCGACGATCGTGGCGCCGAGCAGGGGGGAGAGCAGATTGCCGAGAGCCTGGAGGCTGCGGGCCAGGCCGACCACGAAGTCCGCGCCCGACAGGGCGTGCACGTAGAAGGGGATGAAGGTCGGCGCCTGAATCAGGCGGAAGCCCGTCTGGCCGAAGAGACCGTGCCCGATGTGGGCGAGATAGTTGCGGGCCAGATGACGCTGCGCCTCGGCGCGCAGGGTGGCTTCGGGGTCGTGTTCGGCGGTCGCCGTCTCAGCCATCGGCGAGCGCCTCGCGCGCGATTCCCGCCAGATAGACCGAGCCGGCGACGCAGAGCAGATCGTCGTCACCGAGGCGTTCGAGGGCGGCGCGGACGGCGAGATGGGGGTTCGGAACGACGTCGAGCCGGGTCGTGCCCTCGTGTATCTGGCGGACCACGTCGGCCACGTCGGCGGGGTCGAGCGAACGGGTCGGCTCGGCCCGGGTGAGTGTGAGGGCGTCGCAGCCGGGGAGCCAGATGGCGAGGATCTCGGTCAGGGCCTTCCCCTCCGAGATCGAGACCACCATGTGTCTGCGGGCGTGGGGAACGACCGCCCAGGCCTCGGCAAGCGCTCGTGCCGAGGCCGGGGTGTGCGCCGCGTCGATCAGCACGGCCGGGCGTTCGCGCAGGCGCTCGACCCGTCCCGGCAGGCGTGCCGTCGCGAGACCGCGTCGGGCCGAGGCCTCGAACCCGGCGGGCCCCGTGGCTGCGCGCTCCGCCCGGTGCACGAGCCGGCGCGACGCCGCCCAGGCGACCGCCACGTTCGAGCGGTGATGTCGTCCGAGAATGGGCACCCGGACCGTCGTCTCGAGGTCGCCGTCGCGCAGGCGGACGACGAGCCCCCGCGCGTCGCTCTCGATCAGGTCTGCGTGGAACTCGTGTCCGAGACGAACCAGGGGAGCGCCACGCTCCTGCGCGCGGGCCTCGACCACCCGCTGGGCGTCGGCCGGCAGCTCGCCCACCACCACCGGGCGTCCCGGCTTCACGATCCCCGCCTTCTCGCCCGCGATGGCCGCGATCGTGTCGCCGAGCCAGCGCGTGTGTTCGAGCTCGATCGAGGTGATGGCCGTGACGGCCGGGTCCACCACGTTGGTGGAGTCGAGCCGTCCCCCGACGCCCACCTCGACGACGGCTGCATCCACGGCGTGCTCGCGGAACAGCCAGAACGCCATCGCCGTCGTCACGTCGAAGAAGGTCGGCGCGAGGTCGGGCGAGGTGCGGAGAGTCTCGACCGCGGGCCGCAGCGCCTCGACCGCCCGCACGAGGGCCTCGGCTTCGATCTCGCGCCCGTCGATCCGGAAGCGTTCGCTCCAGCGGAGCAGATGGGGCGACGTGAAGGTGCCGACGCGAAGGCCGTTCGCGACGAGGATGGCCTCGGAGAGCAGGGCCGTGGATCCCTTGCCCTTCGAGCCCGCGATGTGGAGCACGCGCAACGACCGCTCGGGGTTGCCGACCCGAGCGAGCAGGGCGCGCACGGGGTCGAGCCCGAAGCGCCGCGGGGTGCTATCGGGCGCACGCTCGACGTTGACCAGACTGTCGAGGAAGGCATGGGCTTCGTCCAGCGGATCGTTCATGGCGCTCGGCGACGGTTCATCGCGGTCCTGCGGCGCACCGTCCGGGGTGGCAAAAAAAGAGGCGACCTCCGCGGAGGTCGCCTCGATGGGTCGAGTGCTGGCTCTCGTGGAGCGGCTACTGGGCCATGTACCGCTTCCAGCGACGATAGTTCTTCACGGCGGAGCTCGTGGTCTCGGCCGCCGGGAAGAAGAACTTCACGGCGTGGCCGCACTTCTTGCAGATCTTGTAGCAGAACTTGAAGCCCTCGATCTCACGCGTGTTGCCCACGACGATCCGGTTCTCGTCGGTGCAGCAGGGCGAAGGAGTAGGAGGCGAGACGATCTTCTTGGGATAGTCGTTCCTCGGCTTCTCCTTGGTGGTGTACACGATGATGTTCTTCGTCGGCCGACTCGACTTCTGGTCGGCGTTCTGCTTGCGGATGTTGCTACCGATTCTTCTCAACGGTTTGGCCCTCGTGTCAGCTCCAGCCCGGACCGGTTGCCCGCACCGATCTCGGTCAGGAGAAAAGAGTGGTCTTGGTAACCCGTTTCGCAGGGGGCGCCCTCCGCGAACCACCAGCTGCTCCGGGTGTCAGGCTCCCCGATGCGGAGCAGGGTCGAGCTCCGTGTTCCGTAGCCGGTGGTGTGGATGCAGGTGTCGTCGAGGGGGCCGGCTCCGCCCTCGTGGGTCGTGAGAATGCGACGCAAGCCGTCGTCGACACGATCGGCAGGTTCGTTCACCAGGGTCTCGGTGCGATCGAGGAGCCCCGCGATCTTCGGGACGCCGCGGTCGTCCGGGTCGGCGTTCCCGATCACGTGGACGCCAGGAGGCAGGTCCGCGAGCCGGGGCGAATCCTCGTACACCACCACGAAGGCGTGCTCGGCGTCGGCCACGACGAGATTGAAAGGGTTGAACGTCGCCGGGGGCAGGGCCACGAGATGGTCGGCGGCCTCGACGGCCTTGGCGAAGCGCAGGGCCTCGGGAACCAGGCTGCCGCGAGAAGTTCGACTCGGATCGACCCCGGGAGTCGGACGGTTGGTGATCGCGGCGAACAGGCCACGGCCGTTGATGCCGAGCCAAGTTCCGCCCGAGCGGAGATCCAAGGGAGCGGCAACCGGGATGCTCGCTTCGCCCCGTCGCTGGCCTTGGCTCGGCTCCGATCTCAGCCATTCCGGTCGGAGGGCCGGCGGAGCCGCCGGGCGATCGAGGTATTCGTCGCGGTTGGCCCCCACCAGGATGGGAGTCGCCGGGACGCAACGGTGGTAGAGAATCAGGGTGCACATCGGGGAAAGTCGATGCTAGCATGGATCCCCGCGGGGTGCAAGCGCTGCGCCCCGACCCTTCGGCCCCCCCGGCTCAGCCCCGTTCGGACACCAGGCGGAGCGCCGGCCCCTCGTCGGCCGTGCTCGCCACCGGCTCTTCGACGCGCGGGTCCCAGCCGGCGCTGGTTCGCATGCGTTCGGCCTTGCGGCGAGCGGCGTCGCGGTCCATCTCGAGGCCGTAGCGTCCGAGCACCGACTCGATCTGGTCGAAGTTCTGCTCGATGGACATGCGGACCGATTCGAAGCCGTGCTTCACCGCCTCCCATCGTTTCCAGAAGGCCAGCGGGTTCACGCCGAAGTAGTCGGCGTCGCGCTCGCGGGGCTCGAGCAGCACGATGTCGCCCTGGTAGCGATCGTCCGCCAGATAGCGCTGGATCCCGAGCTTGAGACGCGAATGGAGCAGGGTGCGGAACACCTGGTTCACCACGGTCTTGAGACCGCGGTCGGCCAGGTAGCGGCCGTCGGCGAAGTAGGACGACTCGCCGTCCTCGGCATCGATCCGGTTCAGGAAGGGCCGGAACGGGTTGTAACAGATGACGAGGTCGGCCCCCTTCTCGATGGCCACGTCGATGTTGGCCGTGTGACGGACACCTCCGTCCACGTAATCGACCCCGTTGATCCGGGCCGGGCGGTAGAAGAGTGGCAGCGCGGTCGAGGCCTGCACCGCCTGCGAGATCGTGAGCTCGGGGTTCTCGTCGGGGCCGAAGATGGCGCGCTCCGCGGTGTCGAGATCGCAGGCGGTGATGTAGAGGTGGCGGTTCCGGCGGCGTGCGAAGGCCCGGAAATCGTTCGGCATCCGCATCCGCTCCAGATTCGAGCGGAGCCATCGTTCGAGGCTCGAGTTGTCGAAGAGCCCGGACGGGATGTGATTGGTGAGTGCGGGGATCTCGCGATGGGGCGACACGTGGCGCAGCATCGCCATGGCCGCCGCCTCGAAGTGCGTGTAGCTCGGCTCGCGCGCCAGATCCCGGAACGCGGGCGCGACCGCATCGGGGAGACCGGGGAGCGATGCCATCACGTCGCCCGTGATACCCGGCAGGTAGGCCAGGAGGTCGTACATGAACTTCGCCGGCCGCGCGGCGAACTCCGACCAGTTGGGGTTGTAGAAGTCGAGAGGACGGAGTTGTGAGAATCGGGTGCTCGTGCCTTCGAGGACGCGGATCATCTCTTCGGGGGCGATCCCGGCCGCCAGGGGGACGGCGAGCAGGGAGCCCGCCGACAGACCCACGTACAGGTCCATGTCCGTCATCTTGCGGCCGACCAGATAATCGTCGAGGGCCTTGATTCCGCCGACCTTGAAGGCCCCGCCCGACACGGCGCCTCCGGCCATCACCAGAGCGATCTTCGGATTCCGCTTCCGCGGCATCCCGTCGCTCTTGCGGATCAAGGTCAGGCCCATCAGCCCTCCAGCCCAGATCAACCGGCGAAGCCGGTCACCCCGGTTGCACCGGCAGAGCCGATACGAGCGGCAGGAGCGCAAATGCCCAGGGCACCAGGACGGCGGCTCTCACCGACGCCTGCTCGGCTCGGGGACCGACGCGCCGCCGGTCCGAGGTGCCGGCCCAGTGGGCAAGTCCGATCGACGAGTTCGATCCACGAGTCGCGGAGGGCGACCCCGATGGACGAGCGCTTCGCTGCATCGCGTTAGAGTACAGGTCGACCGGAACCGCGTCTAGCAACAGTTTTTCCGGAGTTTTCCTCGGGTGGCGGCTTGGTTGCCCGGGCGACACTGCTTTCGATGGAACGACGCGTCGGACCCGGTCCGCAGGAGCTGAAGAGGCGCGAAAGCCGGGGAAGCGCGGGAGCCGAGGGCTGCATCCGATGCGTCGAGCTAGTCGGTGCTCCACGCGCTCGGCTCGTCGGTTCTCCGGGCGCTGGGGGCGTCGAAGATGGGGTCGGCTGCGCGCGGTTCCGCTGCGCTGGGGCCGCGTGCTCACGCGCCACCCGCGAACGAGAAAAACACTCCGGAGCAACGCCCGGTTTTCCGATGTCATCCGACAGGAAGCCGGGGCGATCTGCGTGTCGACGGGCCGGACGCGTCCCTCCAGCGACACCTCGACGGCGGAATGTGACACTCTATCATCGTTTGAGTCCCCGGCTGAGGCCCCATATGCCGCGCCCTCACCTGAGCCCCCTTCCGCCTGCCGGCCAACCGTCCGGTTCGCCGACCCGAGCGTCCGTGGGTTCGCCGACCCGAGCGTCCGTGAGTTCGCCGACCCGAGCGTCCGTGGGTTCGCCGACCCGAGCGTCCGTGGG
>CAYYUT010000203.1:0-6724 GCA_964474935.1 uncultured Spirochaetales bacterium | reverse complement strand
GATTCCGGGCACTCCGGGTGGCTTCTTCCAACGCATCGGGATGCAGACAGGGCGCACTGACGGGGCGGCTCGACGAGCGCTCCGGAGCCGGTGGCCGCGGGCGGCCCGAGCCCCCTCGCTGCACACCCGGACCGCGATCGCCCGTCACGCGTTCGCGCGGGGCGCGTTCGCGCGGGGCGCGTTCGCTCGACGCGCGGTCACTCGTAGTTCGGCGGGAGGTCCACCACGATGCCGCGACGCAGCCACGACTCGGCGCCGGGGTCGGCCTCGGCGCAGCGACGGAGCGCGTCGAGGGGGAGCGTGAGCCGCTCGGGCAAGGTGCGTTCAAGCGCCGGACAGGCCCAGCCGTAGGCGAAGCTCGGAAGGCGCCGCTCGACGCGGAGACCCGAGTCGAGCCGCGTCCAGGCGACGAGGGGACTGAAGCGGGGCGACGCGGGCCGCCGCAGCGCCAGCGGTGCGTAGGCGCGCAGCCGGTCGGCGCGCCGAGCGGCCACCAGCACGAGATCGCGCGCCCCGGAGAGCCGCTCGGACGCGGTTGATCGCGACAGATCGAGGGCCGCGCCGGCGAGTGCGGCATCGAGCACTTCGGTCTCGTCGGCGAGCCAGGTGGACCAGCCGGGAAGCAGACCCGGGAGCGATTCGCCGAGCCGACGCGAGCCGGCGGCGGCCCGCGCGTGCGCGAGGTGGCTCCAGACGATCGTTCCGTCCGATCCGGTCACCCGATCGAGCTCGGCGGCGCAGGCCGCCGGCTCTTCGGTCGCGTCGAAGGCGTCGCAGGAGAGCACTCCCTCGAAGGCTCCCTCGTCGAAGGGGAGCGGCGCGTCCGCCGACGCGCACACGAGCCGGAGATCGGCGCCCAGGAACCGGCGCGTCACGTACAGCAGCGAGAAGCGGGCGTCGAGACCGACCACCCGATCGTTGCCGATCCGTCGGGCCAGCTCGGCGGTGAGGTGCCCCACACCGCAGGTCAGGTCGAGCACCGGCCCCTCTCCAGCGATCAGTGGCGCGAGCATGGCGCGGGTGGCGAGAAAGATCGGATCGGAGCAACGATGATAGAAGCGATCGAAGCGCTCCCGCTCGCCGCGTTTGGCATCGAGGAAGAGCATCGCGAGAAGCGAGCGGAGGGTCTGCTGGGCGGCCGCCGCACGGCCGATGGCCGCAGCCCGGCGCGACTCGCTCCGCTGTCGCCAGCCGAGCGGAGCGACCCGCAGGACCCAACGGCCCGCGCGCTCGAGCGGCGTCTTCACCGGAGGCAGCGCAAGCGCACGCCCGAGCGCCTCGTCGGCACAGCCGGCGTCGATCGCGCGCAGCACGCCGCGGGTGGGCTCGCCCTCGCCGAGCATCGGGATGCCGGCCACCACCGGCACCCGACGGCAATCGCACGCGAGGCTCCCGTGGTCCTCACCGACCACCGTGCACACCCGGAACGACACGCGACACCCGGGGCATCGCAACCAGCCGTCGTCCGCCACGAGATCCGCGACCGCCGCCACCGCCATCCTCCTCGAAGCCGCTTCGGCCGAGGCGGAGGTTCGCTTGAGTGCGGGCGTCGCCCACAACTCCCTGATCGGACACAACTTTCGCAGTTGGGCCGAGAGCGGCACGGTCGCTGCCCGGGCGCGGGCGTCGAGCCATCGAGAAGGACGCCGAGCTCCCGGAACGGGACGCTAGAGGCAGAGAACGCGTCGCTCGATCGAGCCGACCAGCCGGCCGGCATCGATCGCGACGGCGCGGACGCCGCGCATGCACGCCACGACGAGCAACTCGCCGAGCTGTGTCGGGATCTGGTGGTGCTCGAGGAGACGGTGCGTCGAGCGCACGTAGTGGAACAGGTAGTAGCCGAGCGCGAGCAACGCCCACGGCTGGATCCACGCCGCCACCGCGAGCAACGGCAGGAGCTTGGTAGGCGTATCGATGGCGAGCCAGGCGCGCCCAGCCAGAGGTTCGATCTTCCACGAACGCCGCGGCAGCATCACCCACCAGGCGCCAGCGCCGTGGCGTTCGAGCAGGTGGGCGTGGGCCCGTCCGTAGCCGTACGACTGACGCACCTGACCGCCGAGCGATCCGTGGTTGTGGTGCGCGACCGAGGCGTCCGAGGTGAAGCGAAGCACCCAGCCCGCGGCGATGGCGCGGGCGCACAGATCGTGGTCCTCGCCGATGCGGAAGCTCGGGTCGAAGCCGTCGAGCGCCTCGAGCAGCTCGCGCCGGGCGGCGAGGTTCCCGGCCGGGAGCCCGCCCCGCACGAGCTCGTAGCGCTCGAAGCGATGCGGAGGCTGGGGATCCTGGGTGGCCGAGATCGCGAGCGCCTTCTCGATCGGGTTGCGCGGCTGCGAGCCCCGGATGCGTCCCCCGACGAGCCCGACGTCGGGATCCCCAAAGACCGCCGACAACCCTTCGAGCCAGCCGGGGCCCGCCTCGCAGTCGGAGTCGAGGAACACCACCCAGTCGCCCGAGGATGCCCGCCAGCCGCGGTTCCGCGCGGCCGCTGCACCGCGGACGGGCTCGGCGAGCAGACGCACGCGCGGGTCGCGCCGGGCCCAGGCCGCCACCCGCTCCGGCCCGCCGTCGCGCGATCCGTTGTCGACGACGATCACCTCGGCGGCCGCCACCGATTGGGAGAGCACCGACTCGAGACAGGCCTCGATCGTGGCGGCCCCGTCGAGCAGGGGGATGACCACCGAGATGCGACTCACGCGCACGCCGCCTCGCGCAGCACCGCAGCTGTCTCGCGCGCCACCGATTCCCAACGGAAGCGGCGGGCGTGACGGACCCCGGCCCGTCGCCGCTCGTCGCGGTCGCTTCCCGGCTCGAGCGCCTCGGCCAGGGCATCGGCCATTGCCACCGGATCGCGCGGGTCGACCAGCGCCGCGGCATCTCCCCCCGCCTCCGGAAGCGACGAGACGTTGGATGTCACCACGGGCGTCCCGCAGGCGAGCGCCTCGAGGACAGGGATCCCGAACCCCTCGTACAGGGAGGGCAACGCGAAGGCCTCGGCCGCGGCATAGAGCAACGGGAGGTCCTCGTCGCGGACGAAGCCCACCCGATGGATGCGACGCTCGAGGCCGTGCTCGGCGATGCGCCGCTCGATGGCCCCGAGATCGCGATCGGCGCGACCCGCGAGGACGAGATCTTGTGGCACATCGTACTTCGCCACGAGCTGGGCGTAGGCGTCGATCAGGGTCGGCACGTTCTTTCGCGGCTCGAGGGTTCCCGTGAAGAGCACGAAGCGCGCCGGGAGCCGGAGTCGCTGGCGCAACCGCTCGAGAACGCCCGGATCGTCGACCGGCCGGAAGTGGTCCGAGACGCCGAGGGGCACCACCCGGATCCGTTCCCTCGAGACGTGGTAGAGCGACTCGAGGTCGTCGGCCGTGGACTGCGAGATGGCCAGCACACGCGCGGCCCGCGCCACCGCCCGGCGCGTGAGCCGCGACGTCTCGCGCTGTCGCCGCGGTGGGACGAGCTCGGGCATGCGCTCGAAGGCGAGGGCGGGGACCGTCACGACGACGGGACAGGGCACGCGCCAGGGCGCGGCAAACGAGGGCTGGAGCAGCGCGTCGGCGCGGACGCGGCGTGCGAGCCAGGGAAGCGCCGCGTTGCGGAAAGCGGCTTCGAGCGTCCGCCCCCGTTGCGGCACCCGCAGCACCCGCTCCGAGACGCGGGCCCGCGGCCAGCCGAGACCCGAGGGCGCGTGCGTAGCCAGCACGATCTCGTCGTCGTCCGCCTCGGCCATCGCGACCAGGGTCTCGCGGATGAAGCGATGGATGCCGCCGCGCGCCACCAGGAGCGGACGGCCGTCGACGAGCCACCTCAACCCGGCTCACCCTCGGCCGCGGTCTCGCCGTGCCGATGGAGGCGGAACGCGAGCAGACCGGCCATGAACCAGAACGGTTCCATCACCCGGACCAGCAGGAAGGTGTTGGCCCCGACGGCGTGGAAGAGGAGGCCGACCCAGCCGGCCAGGAATCCGGTGGCCAGGCAGCGGGTTCCCACGTCGTCCGCACGCAGGCCACGCCGCGCCAGCCCGAAGATCGCGAACTGCAGCCAGAGGAAGGCGCCCAGGCCGATCAGGCCGCCCTCGGCGAAGACCCTGGGATACTCGGCATCCACGAGGCCGGCCCCCGTGACGCCCCACCCGAGGAAGGGTCGCGTGGCGTAGGTCACCTTGAACCAGGTCCACACGCCGAGCTTCGATGCGGCAGAGCCCTCGAGCTTGATCTGGTGTTCGAAGGGACCCTCCTCGACCTGGGCGGTCGACGCGACCCGCTCGCGCACGACGTCGGGCCCCAGTGCTCCGATCGCGAACACCGCCGCCACCAGACCGAGTGCGAGCGAGATCCGCCGCTTCAATACGACCAGGACCGACCCGATCGCGGCTGCCGCGAGATAGGAGGCGCGCGAGAGCGTGAAGAGCATCGGGACCGAGAGGAATACGGCCGAGGCCGTGGCGGCCCGTCGGATCAGGGGTCGTGGATGCGAGAGAGCGAAGCCCGAGAGCGTCGCGATCACGAATGCGAGATAGCCACCGAGCGTGTTGGGCTCGGCCTTCTCGCCTTCGAAGGGAGCCGAGAGCCGATCGCCCGAGCCGATCCCGGCCGAAGCCAGCAGGGCGGTCGCGATCGCGGTGGCGAACATCGCGACCAGCATGCGGTCGCTGTCGCGGAGGGTTCGCGGACCGTTCAGACCGAGATAGAAGAGCAGGAAGTACTCGATCGTCTTGAGTACGTAGAGCCAGGCCGTCCCCGGGATCACCAGGCCCTCGTGGGCCGCCAGGCCGGTCGAGAGGATCCGTCCGATGCTGACGGCAGCCATCGGCAGGATCAGGGGGTGCATCCGGAGTCCCGCGTCGGCCTGCAGCACGCGCCGCGCCAGGATCGCGAGCATCGCGAGCGGGATCATCAGGTCCTCGGACCGCAGCGTCAGGGGACGCGAGGCCGTGCTGCCCACCACGACCTCCGGCGACAGCAGCATCGCGACGATGATGGCGTAGAGCAGGATGCGCGCATCGATGAAGGTGGCGGCCACCAGCAGAGGCAGTACCACCGCGATGCCGATCGGGACGGGCCCGACCAGGACCATCGACGCACCCACCGCGACCGACATCAGCACGGCGACGCCCAGGACGAGACCAGGAGCCCGGCGACGGGGCAGCGGCAGCGCCTCGATCGTCATCCGTCCTCGCGCGGCGGGGGTGCCGCGACGGCCGGGAGCTCGAGCGCGCGTTGGCCCGCCGACCGCGCGCGCCCCGCGTCGCCCGCGGCACGCCAGGCACGCTCCGCCTCCTCGAGCGGCAGACGCCAGCCCGGCCGCGCAGCGGCCTGCGACTCCCAGTATTCGGCCTCGGCTTCGATCCCGTGCTGGCGAGCGATCGACCGGGCCACCACGCGGTGGGCCGCGGGCAGGCGCGGTCTCCGGGAGAGCACCTCGCGCGCGATCTCGCGGGCCTCGTCCATCCGATCTCGCACCAGTAGCCCCTCGGAGAGGGCCACGAGCAGGCGGGTATCCATCACCCCGGCTCGGTGGGCGCTCTCGAGCACCTCGACACCCGCGTCGGGCTCGGCCGACACGCGCTGTTCGAGGCGATAGAGCATCCACGCCGACGCGGCGTGCGCCGGGTCGAGATCGAGCGCCTTGCGGAGCGTGTGTCGGATCTCGTCGACGGGCGCCGCTCCGTCGCGCAGGAAACGCGCCAGCCGCAGCCAATCATCGGCGTTCGCCGCCACCACCTCGCGCAACGCCTCGCGGCTCGCGCCCGCGCGCCGCAGCGCCGAGAGGCAGCGTCCGTCGAGCCGGCCGAGCGCCCGGCTCGAGATCCGGCAGGCGTCGACGGCTCCGGCTTCGTCGCCGATCGACATCCGGGCCGATGCCAGATCGCTCCAGCGCTCGATCTCGGACAGGCCATCGAGCTCGGCTGCCTGCTCGAGCGCAGCCACCCGACCGCGGGCATCCCCCGCGAGGCGACGCGCCTCGGCCAGGCCGTGCCAGGCGCTCGCCTGCCAGGGGGATGCCTCGACGGAGCGCTCGAACACACGCACGATCCGCTCCACCTCGACCGGCTCACCGAGGCGACGGGAAGTCAGCAGCAGCTCTCCGAGCGCCTGGTCGATCTCGGCGGGCCGCAGCGCCGCGGAACGGACACCGGCCAGGATGCGCTCCGCGCGCGCGAAGTCCTCGGAGGCGGCCGCCGACCCCGCAGCCCGCAGGCGCCACGCCGTCCACTGATCCCGGATCCCGAGCTGCAGGAGGAAGACGCCGGCCCCGACGAGCGCCACGGCGGCCGTCGTCCGCGTACCACGGCCGAGCGGGATGTGGATCATGCGCGCCGGATCGGCGAGCGCCACCGACAGGAGACTCGCGGCACACACCATCGCGAGCCAGAGCGCAGCCATCGGCAGGAAGAGATGAAACTCGAAGACCGCCGGGACCCCCAGCGCGAGGCCCCCGGCGATGAGCGGCAGTGCCTCGCTGGGGAAGCGACGACGGGTGTGCCTCGCGATGAACGGAACCACCGATCCGATGCCGAGCGCCGCGAGCAGCCCGGCGACGAGACCGTTCTCGACCAGCAGCTCGATCGGCGTCGAGTGGGCATGCGAAGTGCCGAGCGTCCAATGCACGAGGGGCAGCGAGCGACCGACCTGCTCGAAGGTGCCGAGTCCGAAGCCGAAGAGGGGCCGCTCGAGCAGACGTTCGAGCGAGAAGCGCCAGATGTCGAGCCGGATCCAGACGG
>CAYYUT010000202.1:0-6744 GCA_964474935.1 uncultured Spirochaetales bacterium | reverse complement strand
GGGCGACCCGCCGCACCCCGTCGAGCACCGCCATGCCGCTTCCGCCCGGCCCGAGGCTCAGATCGGTGAGCACGAGGTCGAAGCGTTCTGCGGCCATGCGTCCGCGCGCCGCGTCGGCGCCGGCCGTCGTCTCCACTGCATAGCCGAGCCGCCCGAGGAGCCCGCGCAGGGCCAGCCGGATGCCGGCCTCGTCCTCGACCACCAGGATCCGCTCGCTCATGCCACCTCTCCCTGCGGCTTCGAGAATCGAAGCACGTACTCGTTGCGCCAGGTGTCGCCCTCGTGCCCGGTGCGCCGCTCGACCTGGCCGCCGTGCGCGGCGATCAGGCGCGAGGACCCGCCCCGACGATGGAAGCGGCGCTCGGCTTCGGGCACGACGCGGTCTCCGTTGTCACGCACCCGGAGCCAGACCTCGTCGCCGGCGAGGTTCTCGCCCATCTGGACCACGAGCCGCGGATCTTCGACCGCACTGGCTTCGAGCGATGCGATCGCGTCGCGCAGCAGGTCGAAGACGGCTCGGCGGAGCTGTCGACCGTCGCCGAGCATCTCGCCGCGTCGGTCGGTCTCGAGCTGGAGATCGATGCCCGAGCCGTCCGCACGGGCGCGCAGCGCCTCGGTGACGTCGCAGACGACGTCGGCCATGGACACGCGTGCGAGCTCGACCGCGTCGACGTCCTCGCGACGGGCATCGACGCGCCCGCCGCACGCGCCGTGCACCGGCTCGCCTTCCATCTCGGAGAGAGCAGCCCGCGCGCGATGCACGTTCTCGGCCGACGGGTCTTCGCCGAAGTTCCGTATCAGTTGCTCGGCCGGCTCCGGGCGAGCGTCCCCGCGCCCGCGCCGGCAGTGTCCAGCCCGGCGATGGGGGCGCTCGCTGCGCCGTCGTCGCATCTCGCGCTGCGCCCAGTGGTCACGAAGCTCGGGCGCGACCAGCTCGCGGTAGTAGCGGCGGTACAGGCGGAGCGCGAGCAGGAAGCCCACCACGATCGCGAGAGGGCGGAACAGGACCAGCAGGAATCCGGTGACGAGGGCGAACTTGATCAGATCGCCGGTGAGCCGCACCTTCGCGTCGGCCGCGTGCAGCGATTCCGAATCTACGTATTCTCCAGTCACGTGCATGCCTCCGAACCTCCTCCACGCTCCAGGAGCAAGCCCCGTGCCGAAGTGGAAGTCGCGAGAGATCGGGCACTTGGCGTCGGCTCGGGGCCGGTCGCCTGCAGCGCCAGCGCTTCACCTGCAGGCCGCCGGCTGCAGGCGGCTGCGATGCGGGCTCGGGGCGGCCCTGCTCGGCGCGCTGCTCACCCCGGCTGGCGCGGCGGGCCCCGCTGCCGGCCAGTCGATCGGGCCCTTCGGCCGCGACGGCGCCGTCTTCCCGATCGAGGACCTGCTCCAGATCGTGGTCCTCAAGCGCGATCTCCTCGCGCTCGACGCCGAGGGCGGGGGCGAGACCCGCGAGGACCTCGAGCTCGGAGAACGCGTGCTCTGGACGGGATCGCGGGGACGCGTCGGCCTCGTACTCACCGATCGCCGGATCCTGGCGGTCGGCACCGGATCGGCGCGTTGGCAGTCCACGCGCTACCGCCGGGCGGAATCGCATCCCCATCTGACGCGCCTCGGCGACCGGGTGGCGCTGGTCGTCACCGACAAGCGGGCGCTCGGCTTCAACGGCCGCAGCGGCAACCTGCTCGAGGAACGCTTCGGGCCGAACGAGACCGTCGTGCGGGCGGACGTGTCCGCGAACGTCGCCATCGTGGTCACCGACCGACGAGCGCTCGGACTCTCGCCCTTCGCCGGCGGTTTCTTCGGCGAGCGGCTGCGCATCTCGGAAGAGGTCCTCGGCCTCGAGCTCGGGTCGAACATCGCCACCCTCCGGACGGGACAGCGTCTACTGACCTTCCGCGGCACCACCGGCTCGTGGTCGGAACGGCGCCTCGACATCCGGTAGACTCGGAGATATGCGAGCGCCGAGACTGCTGGTGACGGGTGCGGCTGGCTTCATCGGTGCCCGCTTCGTCGAGTCCTGCGACGAGCGCGGCATCCAGGTGGTCTCGGTCGATCGGACCGACCACTTCGAGAAGCGGAGCGAGCACCAGGGCATCGAGTTCGGCGAGATCATCGACCGCCGCGCGCTCTTCCAGTGGCTCCGACAGGCCCGCCCGGACCTGCGCGGGATCGTCCATCTCGGCGCGTGCGCCCGAACCACCGTCACCGACCGCGACTTCCTCGATCAGTGGAACCTGCTCTACTCGCAGCAGATCTGGGACTACGCCTGCGACCACGATCTCCCGCTCGTGTACGCGAGCAGCGCCGCCACCTACGGCGACGGCGCGAAGGGATTCGACGACCGCGAGGACCGCATCGCCACGCTCGAGCCCCTCAACGCCTATGCCGACTCGAAGCACCGCTTCGACCTCTGGGTCCTCGAGCAGGAACGCCTCGGCCGGACGCCCCCCGCCTGGTGCGGCCTCAAGCTCTTCAACGTGTACGGATTCGGCGAGCGGCACAAGAACGACCAGGCGAGCGTCGTGCTCCAGGCCTTCGACCAGATCGAGCGATCGGGCCGGGTGCGCCTGTTCGAGAGCCACCGCGAGGACGTCGCCGATGGCCACCAGATGCGCGACTTCGTGTGGGTGGGCGACGTCACCGAGGCGATCCACTTCGCACTCGCACGCCCGGTTCGCCGCGGGATCTTCAATCTCGGGACAGGAACGGCTCGCACCTTCCGCGCGCTGGCGCTCGCAGTGTTCGAGGCGTGCGGCAAGCCCGCCCGGATCGAATTCGTTCCCACCCCCGCCGCGCTCCGCGCGCCCAACCAGGACTGGACCCAGGCGGGCATGGACCGGCTGCGCGCCGAAGGGCTCACGCGGCCCGCGACCTCCCTCGAGATCGGCGTCGAGGAGACCGTGGCCCGGTTGCGCGACGCGCCGGGAAGCACGCGCCGCAACGCCTAGGCGCCGATGGCCGCCTCGAGCAGACGCTCGACCACCGCCCCGCCGAGCCAGGAGCCGATGCCGAGCAGCAGATAGAGTCCGATCCGCACGAGCGTCGGTGCGTCGAAGGGCCACTCGCGAACCGCTTCGGTGCGCGTCTCGGCCGCGTAGAGCGCCGGGAGCCGCTGCGCCGCGTCGCGGGTCTCGGCACCCGTGGCCGCCAGCAACACCTCCTGGTCGCTCCGGATCTCGCGGCGGATCCGTGCCAGCCGAGCCTGCTTCTCGTCGCGCAGCCGCACGTGGACGTCGACGAGCGGCGCCAGCACCCCGGCCCCGGCACAGCCCATCAGCAAGAGGAAGGTCACGCCGTTGCTTCGCCCGGGATCGGGCCCGAGCCAGAAGAGCGAGAAGAGCACCATCCCGAGCATCCACACGAAGAGGCTCTGGACCGCGCGTCGGGTGAAGGGCATGAGCGGCGCGAGATCGAGCAGGTCGAGCGGAGCGATTCGCGCGGCCTGTCTCCCGAGCCAGCGCCCCGTCGCGAGGTCGACCACGACGGCGCGGCCCCAGAGCCAGCCGATCAACGCGTGGCGCCCGAGGGTGAACCACAGGAACCAGTCCGTCGGGCCCGGCCGTGCGCGCGTGGTCCAGCTGCCGGGGTCGAAGTAGGAGAAGGCGGCGCCGCCGAGCGCGACGGCGAGCCCGACCCCTCGCAGCCAGCCTGCGGGAAGCGGGATCGAGGCCGGTGGTGGATCGCGCAGGATGGGCGCCAACGCCGCGAGCTCGCGCTGGCTGCGCCGAACCGAATAGGCCATCACCGCCGGCGCGAAGCCGATCATGCAGCCGTTCACGAGCTGGGTCCACCAGCCGGGAATGCGCCAGAAGCTCGCCCCGGAATGGCCCGGTGCGCTCCGCCAGCCGGTCAGCGTCTCGAGCGCGACGACGGCCACGAACCAGAGCAGCGCCAGGAGCGCGGCACCGAGCCACGGGGCGAGCGGTAGACGCTCGAAGGCCGCCAGCAGCCAGGGTCCGCGGGGCCAGAACGGGGCAGGCACCGGGCTCGTCGAGAGCGTCACGCCCCGATCATACCAGGCTGCGCCCGCTCAACCCCGCACGACATAGAAGCCGAGGTAGCCGCTCGCGTACGCGAGGTTCACCGACACGAGCGCGACGCGCACCCAGGGCCGCGGAAAGCGATCCCAGAGCACGAGCGACGCCACCCAGACGCCGGCGATCTCGGCGAGCGCGACGAAGGCCCCACCGTGGGCCGGGTCCCAGTACGACAGCGGCGCCTCGAAGCGCCAGGCCGAGAGCGGCAGAAAGTGGCGATGGGCGGCGTCGTGGTGGACGGGCAGATCACAG
Source organism: uncultured Spirochaetales bacterium (assembly GCA_964474935.1). Lineage (GTDB taxonomy): Bacteria > Myxococcota_A > UBA9160 > UBA9160 > JAFDDA01 > CAYYUT01. The sequence goes on along the minus strand of CAYYUT010000202.1, from coordinate 2,452 downwards.
AGCGCGTGGAGTCCGACGCTCGCGAAGAGCGCCGCCAGCGTCGGGCTCCCGAGCCGACGCGACACCAGCCAGCCGAGCACCGCGAGCGGAATCGAGTTGAAGACGTCGAAGAGGAGCTGCCAGGACGGGTCGAAGTAGGCGCGCCCCCAGATCTCGGACTCGGGCATGCGAGCGACCAGACGGCACCAGAGGTAGAAGCCGAACATGGGCAGGTCGGGCACCAGCGATCCCGCGAACACGGCCGGCGCCAGACGTCGACGCGAGGGGCCCCCGCACGTCATCACGGCCAGGTTGAGGATCGCGTGCGAGGGGGTGTTCACCCCGCCGAGCCTAGCCCTCGCGCCGAGCCCCGAAAATGATCCGGACCCCGCGACGTGGTATAAGCCTCGTGGGGAGACGAGGAGCCATGTTCAACGCCACCGAGATCGTGATCGATGCATTCGTGGAGCGGCTGGAGAACGCCTACGAACGCAACTACGGGCAGCTCGAGCCCGACTTCCCGCGCATCCTGGGATGGGCGGGCCGCATGGCGCTCGAGCGCATCGCCGACAGCGACGCCCTCTACCACGACGTCGAGCACACCGTGATGGTGACGCTCGTCGGGCAGGAGATCCTGCGTGGCAAGCACATCCGGGAGGGCGGCGTCACACCCCATGACTGGCTCCACTTCATGATCTCGCTCCTGTGTCACGACATCGGCTACGTCCGCGGCGTGTGCCGGGACGATACGACGCTCGAGTGCACCACCGGCCATGGCGACAAGATGGTGACCTTGCCACCGGGAGCGACCGACGCCTTCCTGACGCCCTATCACATCGACCGGGGCAAGCAGTTCATTCGCGAGCGATTCGGGGGACACCGCATCATCGATGCCGAAGCGATCGCCACCAACCTCGAGCACACCCGCTTCCCGGTCCCCGCCGACGAGGATCACAAGGGGACGTCCGACTACCCGGGCCTCGTCCGGGCCGCCGACCTGATCGGACAGCTCGCCGACCCGACGTATCTCCGCAAGCTTCCGGCGCTCTTCTACGAGTTCCAGGAGACGGGGGTGAGCGCAGAGCTCGGCTACGACACCGCCGCCGACGTCCGCGACCGGTATCCCTCGTTCTACTGGAACGTCGTGACGCCCTACATCGAGAACGGGCTCCACTACCTGAGCGTCACCCAGGATGGAAAGCAATGGGTCGCCAACCTCTACGCGCACGTCTTTCGGCTCGAGCACAGCGTCTGATGTCCCGTCCCAGGAGATCGACTGCATTCGCACGCGTCGGTGGGAGCGGGCTCCGGGCGACGGCGGTCTGCACCCTGTCCGCCCTGTCGGCCGTGCTCCTGGGTGGGCTCGCCGGGGGCTGCGCGACGGGGGGCGGGGGCGCCCAGTGGGCGAAGCCCTGCGCCACCCAGGAAGATCTGGCGACGGCGCGGCAGGCCTGTATCGGGGAGGCCAGCGGCCTGTCCGACGACGACTACGGCGCGGGGATCGGTCGCACCGCCGAGGCCTTCGCCCAGTGCATGGAGGCCCGGGGCTGGAGCAAGCTCGGACCGGGCCAGACGCTCGCCTGCCCCGACGACGAGCGCTAGCCGGGCGGCCGGAGCGCCCTCAGCCGCGGCGCGGCCGCAGCACGTGGGTGCTGTGGCCGAAGAAGACGTCGGCCGCCTCCATCACGGTCTCCGAGAGCGTCGGGTGCGGATGGATCGTCGCCGCCAGATCGCTCGCGACGGCCCCCATCTCGATGGCGAGCACACCTTCGGCGATCAGCTCGCCGGCGCCGGGGCCGCACACGCCCATACCGAGCACGCGTTCGCTCTCGGGATCGATCACCAGCTTGGTGACGCCGTCCGAACGGCCGAGCGTCTTGGCGCGGCCGGACGCGGCCCACGGGAAGCGCGCGACCGCGACCTTGCGCTTCGCGGCCCGCGCGTCGTTCTCGGTGAGCCCACACCAGGCGATCTCGGGATCGGTGAAGACCACGGCCGGGCTCGCCCGGGGCTCGAAGCGCCCCGCCAGGCCTGCGATCGCGAGGGCGGCCGCCCGCCCCTCGTGGGTCGCCTTGTGGGCCAGCATGGGCTCGCCCGCCACGTCGCCGATGGCCCACACGTTGGGCTCGCTCGTGCGCCGCTCGGCATCGACCTCGATGAAGCCGTGCGCGTCGACCCGCACCGCGGTGGTCTCGAGCGCCAGCTCGTCGGACACGGGACGCCGTCCCACCGCCACGAGCGCCCGATCGAAGCGCGCCTCCTCGGGCCCTTCGCTCCCCTCGAGCACGACCCGCAGCGCGTCGCCCTCCTCCTTCACCTCCGACACGCGGGTACCGAGCGCGATCTGCTCGAAGTCGGCGCCGACCCGTTTCGCGAGCGGCCGTACCAGATCGCGGTCGGCGCCGGGGAGCAGCGATTCGGTCATCTCGACCAGGGTCACCCGGCTGCCGAGAGCGGCATACCCGCTGCCGCG
>CAYYUT010000201.1:0-6796 GCA_964474935.1 uncultured Spirochaetales bacterium | reverse complement strand
AGAGCACCCGCCTGCAGGCCCTGACGCACCGCCCGACCTACGGCGAGGACAAGCTCTTCGCCACGCTCGACCCGGCCTCGCGGCGCCTGCGCTTCCCCGAGGACCGGGACGTCATCATCACCGACACGGTGGGATTCATCCGCGATCTGCCGCCCGATCTGGTCGAGGCGTTCCGGGCCACCCTCGAGGAGCTCGAGGAAGCCAACCTCTTCCTCCACGTCGTCGACGCGGCCGAGCCCGACGTCGAGCGACGCCTGGCCGCGGTCCGCGGTGTTCTCGCGAGCATGGAGCTCGATCGCGTTCCCGAGGTGCTCGTGTTCAATCAGGTCGACCGACTGCCGCCCGGCGAGGGCGAGGCCCTCGCCGCTCGCTTCGGCGGGGTCGCGGTCTCGGCGCTCGACGGACGCGGGCTGCGAACGCTCCTCGATCGCGTCGAGCAGGAGCTCTGGCTCGAGGGACATCCGGTCGGCGGGGCCGAAGAGGTCCGTCACGCCATCGGGGCGGGCGGGTGAGGCAGCGGGGGCCGACGTCGCACGACGCGCAACGTCGTCATGACGCGCAGAGTCTTCACGCCGCAGGGGGTCGTCACGACGTGCAGAGTCCTCACGACGCGCAGAGTCCTCGGGAAATACAGGCTCTTCGAGAAGGGATGGCGTGATGCGAACGGCGAGGATCGTCGGCACGGGGCTGTGTCTGCCCGAGCGCGTGGTGACGAATCACGATCTGGCCGCTTTCATGGACACCGACGATGCCTGGATCCGGCAACGCACCGGAATCGTCGAGCGCCGTCACGTGTCGGAGGGCGAGACCCCGGCCACGCTCGCGGAAGGGGCGGCTCGGGCGGCGTTGGTCCGCGCCGATCTCGAGCCGAGCGACATCGATGCGATCGTGCTCGCGACCCTGTCGCCCGAGCACGAGTTTCCGGGCACTTCCTTCTTCCTGCACGAGCGGCTCGGGGTCGGCGAGATCCCCTGCATGGACCTGCGCGCTCAGTGCACGGGCTTCCTGTACGCGCTCTCGGTGGCCGACGCCTTCGCAAAGGTGGGCCGGTATGGGCGCATCCTGGTGGTGGGGTGCGAGGTGCATTCGACCGGGGTCGAGTTCAACGACCGCGGGCGCGACGTCGCCGTGCTCTTCGGGGATGGCGCCGGCGCCGTGGTGGTCGAGAGCGGGCCCGACGACGACGCACGGGAAGGCATCCTCGAGGTGCGGACCCATGCCGAGGGGCGCTACGCCCGGAAGCTCTGGGTCGAGGTCCCCGGCTCCTCGTTCCAGCCGCATCGGATCCCGCCCGGCTCGGTCGAACAGGGCCGAGCCTTCCCGCAGATGGAAGGTCGTTTCGTGTTCAAGCACGCCGTGACGCGCATGCCCGAGGTCCTGCTCGAGACGCTGCACGCGGCGAGCGTCAAGCTCGAGGACGTCGATCTCTTCCTCTTCCACCAGGCCAACCTGCGCATCAACGAGTACGTGGCCGGCCAGCTCGGCATTCCCGAGGAGAAGTGCCGCAACCACATCCAGCGCTACGGCAACTGCTCGGCCGCCGCGATCCCGATGCTCCTCGCCGAGGCCGATCGCGAGGGACTCCTGGCGCCCGGGAAAGTCGTCTCGATGACGGCCTTCGGCTCTGGCTTCAGCTGGGGTAGCGCCGTGGTCCGCTTCTAGGCGCGGGCGGCTCGTCCACGCGAGATGCCGCGCCGCGTTGAGTGGGTCCGGCAGGTCGGTGTGCAAGTATCGATATACGCGAGCTTTTTCCTGACCCTCCCAGGCTCGTTGACGCGATAACGCGCCGTGTTATCCTCTGCCGCGGACGTGATTCCAGCCCCCCGGAAGCACCTCCCAGTGGTCTCGAGGTCGGGTCGTGCTGGGCGAAGGTGCGGCGAGGGGCTCGATGAAGGAGAAGGCCATGGCCACCAAGCAGGCTTCCCGCGACAGCTTCGTCGAGCAGGGAGTCGACCGCGTGCAGGAGGCAGTCCGTTCGCTCGACAAGGAGTTCCAGCGCATCCAGAAGCAGTTCCGAACGCGGACCCGAAGTCTCGAGAAGCGTCTCGACACCCAGCGCAAGGCGTTCGAGAAGCGGGCGCAGAAGCAGATCCGGGGTGCGCAGAAACAGCTCCGGGGTCTGCGCAAGGCGCCGGTGCTGAAGCGCGCCGAAGAGCTGGGCAACGATGCGGCCCGGCAGCTCGAATCGGGCGTCGAGACGGTGCTCGGTGCCTTCCAGATCGCCTCGAAGGCCGACCTCCAGCGGGTCGACCGCAAGATCTCGAAGCTGAACAAGAGGCTCAAGGAGATCGAGAAGGCGAACAACGAGTCGGCGGGCAGCTAGGCCACGCGGTTCGGGGCCTGCGCTAGCCTACTTCCCATGGTTTCCGCACCCGCCGCACACGCTGGCTCCGCTGGCTCCGCCGGTTCTGCCGGCTCTGCCGATCTGGACTTCATGCAGATCGAGGGGCTCCTCGCCGACGAGGAGCTCCTCGTTCGCGACTCCGTCCGGGACTTCGTCTCGAAGGAGTTCCTGCCACTCGTCCAGGAGCATGTCCGACAGGACGGCTCCTTTCCCATGCAGCTCGTGCCGCGCATGGCCCAGCTCGGACTCTTCGGTCCGACGCTCCAGGGTTACGGGTGCGCCGGGCTGAGCAACGTGGCCTACGGGCTCGTGATGCAGGAGCTCGAGCGGGGCGACTCGGGTCTGCGCTCGTTCTCGAGCGTGCAATCGAGCCTGGTGATGTACCCGATCCATGCCTTCGGTTCCGAGGCGCAGCGCGAGCGCTGGCTTCCGGCCCTGGCCAGCGGCCGGGCGATCGGTTGCTTCGGTCTCACCGAGCCCGACTTCGGCAGCCACATCACGGCCATGCGAACCCGGGCCGAGCGCCGCGGCGACCGCTGGGTCCTGAACGGGACGAAGCGTTGGATCACCAATGGGACGCTCGCCGACGTCGCGGTCGTCTGGGCTCGGACCGACGAGGGAGTCCTCGGCTTCCTGGTGGACACCGATCGCCCGGGCTTCGAGGCCCGCGACATCAAGGGCAAGTTCTCGCTGCGGGCCTCGGTGACCTCGGAGCTCTTCCTGCAGGACGTCGAGCTCGAGGAGGCCGATCGGTTGCCCGAGGCCACCGGCATGAAGGCGCCGCTCTCCTGCCTGACCCAAGCCCGCTACGGCATCGCCTGGGGTGCGCTCGGCGCCGCCATGGCCTGCTACGACGAGGCGCGCCGCTACTGCCTCGAACGCGAGGTGGCCGGCGGCCCGCTCGCGGGGAAGCAGCTCACCCAGGAGAAGCTCGTCTTCATGCTCACCGAGATCACCAAGGGGCAGCTCCTGGCCCTGCGCCTCGGGCAGCTCAAGGACGCGGGCCGCATGCAGCATGCCATGGTGTCGATGGCCAAGCGGAACAACGTCGACGTGGCCCTTCGGATCGCGCGCGAGGCACGCGACCTGCTCGGCGCGAACGGGGTCGTCGACGACTACGCGTCGATGCGGCACATGGTGAACCTCGAGACCGTTCGCACCTACGAAGGCACCCACGACATCCATACGTTGATCCTGGGCGAGCACATCACCGGTCTTCGCGCGCTCTAGCGCCCGTCGGGTCGAGCCCACTCGGATCGAGGCCCGGCGTGCCGCCGTGCGAGACTCGGAGAACCTCAGAACTTCAGGGCTGACGCCCCGTTGCCGATACCACCTGCCGGGAGGTGTCGGTGACCCGCACTCACTGCCTGCTGGCCCTGGCGCTCGGCCATCTGCTCGCCGGATGCGTCACCTCGGTCCACGAGCCGCTCGCCCTCGACCTGCGCGCGGCCGACGAGCCGTGGCCCTCCCTGGCCGCCACCGCCGAGACGAAGCTCCTCCGAGCCCCCGACGACATGAAGGCCTTCGAGCCCCCGGTGGCGCTGGCGGTGGCCTGGCTCCACCACGAGGAGGGCTCGTACCGCGAGGAGTCGCTGGCCGAGTACACGCGCGCCCAGTTGCTCGGCGAGCTGCGCGATCAGATGTCGGCGCCCCCCTTTGGTCCGGTCACGGCCCTGCCGCTCGGCCCGTCGTCCGGCGCGCCCGACAGCCCGACGCTGCGCGCGGCCCGCGCGTCGGCGGCCAAGGCGGGCGCGCCCCTGCTGGTGGTGGTGCAGACCCGAAGCTGGGTGCGTCACCACGACAACGCGCTCTCGACCCTCTACGCGATCGATGTCACCCGTGAGCTGGTGCCGGGCGAGAGCCTGGTGGTGCAGGTGGCGGCCGAGGCCTGCGTCATCGAGGCGACCGAGGGTGTCCTGCTCGGCTGCCGCCACGGACGCGGCGAGGCGCAGCGTCCCTTCGGTCGGACCCCGAGTCGGGGCAAGGCCGTGCGGGCACTGCGCGAGAGGGCGCTCCGGACGGCGCTCTGGGGGGTCGTCCACGAGGCCCTCGACATGGCCTATCTGCACACCGTGGACACCGAGCGCTCCGCGCTTCCCGCGGCGCCAGGCCCGGGAGCGCTCGACTAGACTCGTGCCATGGCCTTCCGGGTCTCGCTCCGCACGCTCGAAGCGCTCGAATGGCCCGAGGTGGTCGACGCCCTGGCCGGACGTCTCCGCACGCCCGGTGCCCGCGCGCGTTGCACGGCCACCGAGCTGTTCGCGAGCAGCGATGACGCGCTCCGCGATCGGGTCGCCGAGACGAGCGAGGCCCGCCGGGTGCTCGCGGTGGCTGGCCCGCCCCCGCTCGGAGGGCTCGCGTCGCTCGACGAATCGTTCGCCCGGCTGCGCAAGGGGGGAGCGCTCGAGGCGCTCGAGCTGCGCGCGCTGGCGGCCTGGCTCGAGGCCTGTGCCGAGACCCGCCGCTTCCTCACCCGCCATGCGGACGAGGCGCCCCGCCTGGCCGACCTGGCCGAGACGATCGATCCCCACGCCGACCTCGCCGACGCGATCGAGGCGGCCATCGATCCCGAGGGCGAGGTACGCGATGCGGCCTCGCACCTGCTTCGCGAGGCCCGGATCCGGCTCCGACGGCTGGGGGGCGATCTCCAGAAGCGTCTTCGCGGTTATCTCCAGGACACCGGGGTCCGCGCGGCACTCTCCGACGACTTCTTCACGATCCGCAACGGACGCTACGTCCTGCCGGTGCGGTCGGACGCGCGCGGGTCAGTACGCGGCATCGTCCACGATGCCTCGGGCTCGGGGACCACCCTGTTCGTCGAGCCCGACGGGGTCGTCGATCTGAACAACCGGGTGAAGGGTGCCGAGCTCGAGATCGAGCGCGAGACGCTGCGGGTCCTGCGCGAGCTGTCGGCCCGCGCCGCAGGGGTCGTCGTCGGAATCGAGGCCGCCCTCGCGACGCTCGAGCGCGTCGACGTCATCTTCGCCCGGGCCGAGCTGGCCGAGACGTGGGGCGCCGTGGAGCCCGAGATCGGGGAGGGCGGAGTCCTCCGGCTTCCCCAGCTTCGCCATCCGTTGCTGCCACCCGAATCGGCCGTGCCGAGCGACCTCGGCCTGGGCGAGGGCCATCGCGTGCTGGTGATCTCCGGGCCGAACGCCGGGGGCAAGACCATCGCCCTGAAGGCCGCCGCCCTCGCCGTCCTGTGCGCCCGCGCCGGACTCCACGTGGCCGCCGATCGCGGTGCCCGGATCGACGGGATCGATCACGTGGTGGCCGAGATCGGCGACGCCCAGGATCTGCACGAGAGCCTCTCGACCTTCTCGGCCCACATGTCGCATCTGGCCGAGGTCGTCGACCAGGCGGGACCCCGCTCGTTGGTGGTGCTCGACGAGGTCGGGGTCGGGACCGATCCCGGAGAGGGCGCTGCGCTCGCCCAGGCCGTGCTCGAGGCGCTGGCCGATGCGGGCGCGCGGGTCGTCACCACCACCCACTACAACCTGTTGAAGGAGATGGCCGCGGTCGATCCACGCTTCGAGAACGCGTCGGTCGAGTTCGACCCGGAGACCCTCGCGCCGACCTACCGGCTTCGGGTGGGGGCCCCCGGCGTGTCGTCGGCGTCGGCCGTGGCGGCCCGCATGGGGCTCCGAAGCGACGTGCTGGCGCGCGCCAACGCCCTGCTCGAGCGCGAGGACCGCACGCTCGAGCGCGTGCTTCGCGAGCTGGGGGCGAGCCGCATGGCGCTCGAGACCGAGCAGCGCGAGGCGCAGCGGCTGAGGCTCGAGTCGGAGGCGGCACGCCGCGAGTACCGGGCCAAGCTCGAGCGGCTCCAGGAGCGGCGGGACAAGCTCTTCGCGGGCATGCGGGGCGATCTCGATCAGGCCTTCCGAGACGCCCACGCCGAGATCGCCGGAGTCATCCGCGATCTCCAACGCGCGGGACCTGCAGCGGGCGGCGACACGCGCTCGGCGGCCCAGGCGGCGGCCGCAGCCCGCGAACGCCTGCTCTCCCTCGAGCAGAAGATCGATGGGACCCACGACGAGGATGTCGCCGAGGCCGACGACAACGGCGCCGAGCTCGGCCCCGTCGGGGCCGAGCCTCCCGGGCCCGCACGCCCGGTCGACTGGCGCCGCGCGCGTCCGGGCGATCCGGTGCGGATCCTCGGCGGTGGCGAGGGTGTCCTCGCCAGCCTGCCCGACAAGCGCGGTCGGGTGAGAGTGCGAGTGGGCGACGTGCGGATGTCGCTCGCGACCGACCGGGTCGTGGCGCCCGGCGCGCCGGGTCCGGAGGGCTCACGTGCGGCGTCCGACCCGGGTGCGCGCGGCCGCCGGCCGGTCGCGCCCAGCGAGAGCGAGCGCGAGCTCCGGGCCCGGGGCAGCGAGTCGCGCTGCGATCTCAGGGGTGCGCGCGTCGCCGAGGCGCTCGAACGGGTCGACGCCATGCTCGATCGGGCCG
>CAYYUT010000200.1:0-6889 GCA_964474935.1 uncultured Spirochaetales bacterium | reverse complement strand
CCCGACTCCCCCCACGCACTCGAACCCGACACCGGCCTGTTCGCGCGGCGCGCGTCCGAACTCCGAAGGCTGCCCCCACCCAGTCCGGAGCCGGGTAGCGAAACGATCTGCCAACTCACTGCTCGGTCGGCGACCATCGCGAGGGGTTGGTGGTGGACAGCTCGTGCCGCGGAAGTCGCCCGATGGGGCGAGAAGAGCGCGGCAGGGGGGGAGCCGATCATGGCGAGAAGCCGCTCCGCGAGGCCCTGATTCATCTGTTGCGCAGCGCCCGTCCGTGTGAGAGAAGGGAGATCTGGGAATTCTCAAGGGGACTTTCATCATGCCCAAGGCCACTTGGTCCTCGACTCTCGTCGCGATCTTCTTCTGGACCTTCATCGATGCCAGCTCCGTGTTCGCCACGCCGGTCATCACGAATGGCTCGCTTTCGGGCCCCATCGCCAATTCGACGGCGCCGCCAGGTTGGAGCATCACATCGTTCTCTCCGGACACCATGGACGAGAGCAACAACCTCGGTGTCATCGCTCTCGGCGACTTCGGGGCGACCCCATCGCCTTCGCCCGATGGTGGGACCTGGGTCGGCATGTTCCAGGTGGGCACCACCTACGAGAGGTTCGCGCAGACCACTTCCGGCTTTGCGATCGGACAGGCCTACGAGATCTCGTGGTACCACTCGAACTTCGGCCACGCCTTCTCTACGAGCGATGTAGCGATCGAGGTATTCATCGACGGCGGGTCGATCGGGGTGGGGCCGAGTATTCCGCTCGGGAGCGGTTGGTTCAGTGAGTCGCTCAGCTTCGTCGCGACGGCGGTCACCCACACGATCGAGTTCGGGTCGCAGGGAGTCGGCCAGTCGTACACCGGGATCGATGGAATCTCGATCGCCGCCGTCCCCGAGCCGTCCGCGCTGGCGGCCCTCTGTGCGGGCTTCGTGTCTGTCGTGGTGGCCGGCGCCTGGATCCGGCGCTGACAGCCTCTTGGCCCGTGGGGGCGGGGGCCGCGACGTGATCGATGCGGACGTACCTTCGCAAGCGACGGCCACGGCGCCCGCGGCGACGGGCTCCTCGGCGACGTCGCTGTCGGCTGGCATCGAGATCGCATCGTCTCGGGCAGCCCTGGCGCCAATGGCTGTGCGTCGAACGGTGGGCTCGATCGTCTGCGGTGTGCTTGTCGTCGTAGGCTGCGGATCGCTCCAGTCGTCCGAACGCGAGACTGCCCTCCGGATCGAGCATGTGGCGCTCGCCGAGTGGGCGGCGTCCCGTCCGCGTGCGCAGGCTGGCAGCGGTGTGCGCGCCGTCGCCGATCCTGCCGACGCGGATCGCTTCGCGCGTGCGCTCCGGGATCTCGCGCGTGGCAACGTCGGCCGCGCATCCGATGCGGCGTCCGCGGTGGGCTACGAGGCGCTCGAGATCCGCGATGGCGGCGTTCGATATCGGGTGCTCGCGGAGATTGGCCGCCGTGGTGTGGGGCCCTTGGTGGTGCTCGCGACGAAGCCGACCCGGGATCTCATTGCCGAGGCTCCGCACCCCGGCTTCGAAGTGGGAACCGGGGATCAGGCGATCGCCCTGGTGGCATGGTCGGGCGCGCGTGCAGCAATCGTGGCGGGCGCGCACCGCTGCGCGGCGGCGAACCCTGCAGGCTGCGACGGCAGGACGTCGGTCTGAAACGCGGGGTTCAAGCCTCCGGCTCGCCCATAGGTCGAGTCTGACGTGGCCCACAGCCCGTCGACGCTCTTCCACGTGGCCCATCGGGTGCTGGCCGAGCTCTGGCCCGATGCCTGGTCGTCCAGCTCCACGCAATGGCGGGGCCGGCGGCGACCCGGAGGGCGGCGGACGCTGCGGCCCGACGAGTGGACGTGGTTCATCGTCTCGAGCGGTGTCGATACGGCGACGAGGACGCCACCTGTGTCCGTCCGGACGCGTGATGCCCTCCCCACGCGTGTACCGGGTGGGGAGGTGCGCGCGGTGAGCTGTCAGGACGCGACCGATCAGCGGCTCTTCCAGCACCGGAACCTCTGCGGGACGAAAAGCGTTCAGAACCGGTCGTTGCTGGGCCAGGCCGACATCTGTACGAGCGGCACGGCCGAGATGTCGGACCGGTACCTTCACGTCGAGCAGCGCTTCGACCCGGCCCTCGACGACCCCGGTAACAGGCGTCTGATCGTCGAGGCGCGCGAGGAGGTCGTGCCCGAAGGGATCCAATAGCCTCGTGCCGCCGCAGGCGCCGGCCGCTGAGGGCCTCGCAGCGCTCGTCTCCGCGGCGGAACTCAATCGCCCGAGCTTGGCGTCGGCTCGCGAACCGTCGCCACGCCGGAGGGTGACCGGGCTGTGTGGCGGATCTTCCCGACTTCGAGGCCGAGCGCCCACGCGATCAGGAGCTGGGCGAAGTGCAGGACCGAGGCGCCGAGGACCGGTCGGTGCTCCTTGGCCTCTGCCAGGAGTCGGGCGTTCGTGACGTCGCTCCGGGTTGCTCGCGCAGGAGGTCGAACTCCACCCGTCGCCCGGGTGCGGCGAAGATCATGCCCGAAGTCGCCGACCCCCGTTCCGCCGTCTCGTGCGCGTGGCGAGCGGGCGGCGGGCCCAGAGACCCAGACGCGCCCCGGCCGTCGCCAGGAGCCAGGCCGCGGCGGGCTCGGGCACCCGTCCGAGGACGCCCGTGCCCGGGTTGAGGCTGATCACGTCCGTGAAGGGGAGGCCGGTCTCCTCGACGATCCCGCGCAGCACGATCTGCGAGGCGCTCGTCGTGTTCCCGCCGAATGTGAAGGGTGCGTTCACGCGCTCGTCGACGATGAGCGTCGGGCTGCTGCTCGCGAGCTGGACGAGCCCGAAGGTGAGTCCCGTCACCGCGTCGCCGTCGATGGTGGATCCGGTGACCCCGGCGCTGGTGTCGAAGGTCAGACCGTCCAGAACGAAGGGCGCAGCGCCGAGGTCGTCCTGGGTGAGCACGTCGCTGGCGCCCCCCGCGAACTGGAAGGACAGGCCGGAGGGGCCCGAATCGGGCAGATCGAGCACGACGTCGGTGATCGCGCCCGGGAAATCGCCGAAGCCGGTGACCGGGTTCTGGTCGGGTGCATCGCCGTCGATGGTGAACTGGAGGGTCACCGAGTCGCCCGGTAGGACGGGGAGCAGGTGGCCATTCGGGATCGCGAACGCAACGGTCGAGGTCACCGTGACGTCGATGGTGTCCGCGCGGGTCGTCGCGGGCACCACCAGGATCGTCGCCAGGATCGTTGCGACATCACAAAAGGACAGGAGCGGGACCGCGACGGGCGCGGCGAGCCATGAGCACGGCTTCGGCATGGATCTCTCACCTCCGCCCGGATAGTGGCGTCCGAAGGCGGGAAATCGCGGGCCGATTCTGTCGGACCGACCGATCCGAGGGCTCGGTGACCGAAGCGGATGGGGCGTCCCGGCAGCTCGCGCTCGGCACGGTCCGGCCCGGTCGATTCGGCGCGCCTCGGGGCTCGCCGCGATCCCGACGGCGTCACCCACGGGCAGGCCCGCGGCTCGACCTGTCGGCCGGCGACCGCGCGACCTTCCGGCGCGGCAGTCCGAATTGGATGGCCGGCTGGACGGTGCTGAGCCGGGCCGGCCTGCTCGCGGCCGAGTAGGCCCCGGAGCTACCGCCGGATCCCGGCCAGCTCGTCCTTCGACTCGCGCGACACGAGCAGCTCGACCGCTTCGGCGAGCGGGCGTCCGTGGTGGAGCACGTGGTAGACGTGGTCGGTGATGGGGATGTCGATCTGGAGCCGGGTGCCGAGGGCGTACGCCGCGGCCGATGTGTGGAAGCCTTCGGCCACGTCGACGCGGCCATCCAGGTAGACTGCGGGATCGAGTCCCTCGGCCACCTTCTTGCCGAGTGTGCGGTTGCGCGACAGATCGCCTGCCGCCGTGAGTACGAGATCGCCGACCCCGGCAAGCCCGAGGAAGGTGAGCGGGTCGGCGCCGAGCGCCACCCCGAAGCGGGTGATCTCGGCGAGCCCTCGCGTGATGAGGGCCGCGCGGGCATTGTGTCCGAAGCCGAGTCCGTCGGAGGCGCCGACGGCCACCGCCACCACGTTCTTGAGGGCACCGCCCACCTGGACCCCGATCGGATCGCGGCTCGCGTAGACCCGGAATCGCGGGGTATGGAGCAGACGCTGCACGCGGCGGGTTGTGTCGGGATCAGTCGATGCGACGGCCACGTCGGTCGGGAGCCCTCCGGCCAGCTCGCGCGCAAAGCTCGGTCCCGAGAGGAAGGCGATGCGGTCGGCGGCCACGTCGGGAAGGGTCTCGGTGAGCACCTCGGACATGAGCCGCAGCGAGTCCTGCTCGATCCCCTTGGTGGCGACCACGACGGCGGCACCCGCGGGCAGGCAGTCTGCGAAGAGCCGGCTCACCGTACGCATGTGCTGAGAGGGTGGAACCAGCAGGACGAGTTCAGCGTCTGCCACCGCGGCGTCCGGTTCGGGGGTCGCGGAGAGCGACTCGGGAAGGGCCACCCCGGGAAGGAAGCTCCGGTTGGTGTGCTCCGTCTCGATCTCGCGTGCCACCTCGGGTTCGTAGGCCCACAGCGTGGTGTCGTGTCCGAGCGCGCTCGCGTGGCAGGCGAGCGCCGTGCCCCACGCCCCCGCACCCACGACGGCTAGCGTCGCCATGCGATTCGTCCCCGGCCCCGCGCCGCGACACGCGGGCGGTTCGCGCCCCGGGGTCTCGGATGCGACGGTGCGGAATGGGTTTCCCTCATGGATCCCGAAAGTAGCGGGCCATGGCCGGATCCGGCCGATTTCTGGTGCGCTCCGGCCGGGGCGGGGATACTGTAACGCCCATGAGGACACCCAATCGCCCGGTTCTGCTGGTCGCGCTTCTGGTTTGTGTCGTCTGGGCCGCTCCGGCCGCGGCCGACCCCGACGAGCGCATCACCGAGAACATCTCCGCGCTGAGCGACGCCGAGATCGAGCGCCGCATCGCGTTCATCGAGTCGAAGCTCGACGAGCAGGAGTTCCACGCCAAGTGGTGGCAGCGCGGTTGGACGGGTTTCTACGCCACCGGCGTCGTGGTCTCGTCGGTGCAGGCCGGCACCACGAATTCGGCGGACGGACAGGCCGACTTCATCGCCAGCGCGATCAAGGGCGTCGGCGGCGTGGCCCGCATGACGTTGGCGCCGCACCCGGGTCGGATGGGAGCGGGTGACATCCGCTCGATGGCTTCGGCCACGCGCGCCGACAAGGAGCGCAAGCTCGCGGCCGCCGAGTCGCGGCTGCTCGCCATCGCGAAGCGCTCCGAGCAGCGCTGGAGCTGGAAGGCCCATGGCTTCAACGTCGCCCTCAACACGGTCTCGGCCGGAATCGTGTGGGCGTTCGCCGACAAGGAGGCCGCCGGCCGCAACCTCGGTCTCGGCATCGGCTTCGGCACCGCGAACATCCTCTCGGCTCCCTGGAAGGGCGACGACTACCTCGAGGAGTACCAGACCCAGTTCTCGGGTCGGGCCTCGGCCGGCTGGAACCTCGCCGTGCGTCCCACGGCGGGCGGGGCCAAGATCGAGCTCCAGTTCTAGCCTGATTCCGCCGAACACCCGAGTGGTTTCACCGAAGCGTCACCGAGTCGCGGCTGCGGCCCGTTGACGGGCGAGACGGCTCGCTGTATCCATGGAATCTCGCGCGACCGACCTGCCGCGCACGAAGCGCAGGATCTGGCCGCGAGCGAGGCACGAGCGATGACGCTGCACACCCACCCCATGCCCCACGCGATCGACGCCGTCGGTGATGCGGGATCGATGCGTTCGGCCTCCGGCCGCCACCGCGCCATGCTCTCCACGCGGCGTCCGGGCCTCGGGTTCGGTCCGTGCAGCACGTCGACCCACGTCACGTGCTTCGTCGAGACCGCCCCGGCGGGACTTCCGGTGGCCGTCATCGAGTGGGATTCGCGGTAACCAGCCGCGCCTGATTCCTCACCAAGCGTAGACCTTCCAGACGCCGGGGAATCCGGCGCCAGGGGAGGTCTTTCTCGAACACACCGTCTTCGCGAATGCCGCCATCGGCGGCGAGAGGCGCGCTTGCCTTCGGGCGGGCGCATGCGCCCGGCTCCGTGCGTGGGTCAGGGATGGGTTCTGCCGAGGGAGTGCGGAGCCGGGCGCGTCGGGGCGGTGGGGAGGGGGCGCGTCCCGCGCTCAGAACTCGACGGTGGGCGCCGCCTGGGCCGACTCCGGCGCCTCGAAGTACGGACGGGATTCGAAGCCGAGCAGGTTGGCGAAGATCAGGGTCGGGAAACGACGGGTCGACGTGTTGTAGTTGCGGACGGCGTCGTTGTAGCGCTTGCGGGCAACCGCCAGGCGGTTCTCGGTGCCCGCGAGCTCGTCCTGGAGCCTCAGGAAGTTCTGGTCGCTCTTCAGGTTCGGGTAGCGTTCGACCACCACGAGCAGGCGCGACAGGGCGCTCGACAGCTGGTTGGAGGCCTCGATCTTCTCGGCCGGCGGCCCGGCTCCGGCGACGCGGCTGCGGGCCTCGGTCACCTGGGTCAGCACCTCACGCTCCTGGTCCGCGAAGCCCTTCACCGTCGCCACCAGATTCGGGACCAGATCATTCCGGCGCTGGAGCTGGTTCTCGACCTCGCTCCAACCGGCGTCGACGGCCTCCTGCTCGCTCACCAGCGTGTTGTAGCCGCAGCCCGAGAGGCCCAGCGCGAGCGTCAGGCCGAGCGCCAGGTGCGTGGCGCGGCCGGTGCCGTGTCGGTTGCGATCGAACGCTCCCATCGAAGCCTCCTTTCCGCCTGCGAGGTCGTCGGGCGGACCGGGCCGAGACTACCAGCCTCGGCCGGCGCCGCCGCCTCCGAATCCGCCTCCGCCCCCGTAGCCGCCGCCGAAGCCGCCGCCTCCGCCCCCGAATCCGCCTCCCCAGAACACGGGATGGGCATGC
>CAYYUT010000199.1:0-6895 GCA_964474935.1 uncultured Spirochaetales bacterium | reverse complement strand
CCGCGCCAAGACCGCGCGGGGGCGCGCGGCGCTATCGCGCCCCCACTCGACCAGCACGTCGCCCCCGGGCCGGGCCACGTCCTGCTCGGCCCAGGCCTCGACCGCCTTGCGCAGGTCCGACCAGGACTTCTCTTCTCCACCGGCGTAATCCGAGACGATCAGGATGGCGAGGGCTGCTTGCATGGAGTCCACCTTCGTCGCTGCGTGGGTCCGCCCGCGGAGCGGTAGGACCTCGACATCACCTTTTCGGCGCGTCCGCCGCGCGGCGCGAGAGCCATCCGGGGCGACGCCCGACGAGGGCGCGACCAGCGGCCGTGAGGCTCGTGGCGACATCGATCAGGAACATCGGCACGAGGGCGACGGCCAGAAGTCCGAGCAGGGAGACCGGCGGTCTCGCGCTCCAGATCGCCACCAGGACCGAGAACGCGATCGGTAGGAGGTACACCAGGATCGCCACCGGATGCATCCAGCCCGCCGCGACCCCGGCGAGCGCCGCCACCAGCACCAGACGGTCGAGGTAGCCGGAGGCGGTGGCGACGGCCTCGAGGCCTCGGGCGTGCCGGCCCGACGCGAGCAGCCCACTGCTCCAGCGGGCGCGTTGATTGCGGAAGTGGCGCAGCGACGTCGCCGGGCTGAAGCGAGCGACCGCCTCGCGGCAGAACCCCGTACGCCATCCCGCGTTCGCGAGAGCGAGCGAGAGTTCGGTGTCCTCCGAGAACACCCGCGTCGTCGGGAAGCCCCCGACGGCTTCGAGCGCGTCACGGCGATAGGCCGTGGTGCCGCCGAGCAGCGGCGGGTTCCAACCGAGCCGGTCCTTCGACGCCATCGTCACCAGTTGATTCACCCAGTACTCGAGACAGGCATAGGCGGCGACGGGTGTCGCCGTCCGGGGTCGCGGCTCCATGTAGCCGCACGCTGCTCCGAGCGTCGAGTCGTCGAAGCGGCGCACCAGGCGCCTCAGGAAGTCGCGACGCGGGCGCACGTCGGCGTCGAACACGACGAGCAGGGTGCTGGGCGGGGCGGCCTCGGCTCCGGCTCGGAGTGCCGGCGCCTTGCCTCGATTGGTCTCGAGGCGGAGCGCTCGGCGATTCGGCTTCTGGCTGGCCCAGGCCGTGATCAGTGGACCGGTGCGATCGGTCGAGCCGTCGTCCACCAGCACCACGGCGACGCGGTCCTCTGGATAGTCGAGCGCGTCGATCGCTGCGAGCAGATCGCCGACGTCGGATTCCTCGTTCCGCAATGCGCTCAGGATCGCCAGGGAGGGAAGCGCGTCCGAGTCGCCAGCGTCGCGCGGAGGCAGGAGCGCGGCGGCCGCGAAGACCGTTCGGCGCAGGAAGAGCAGGATCAACAGCGCCCAGAGGAGCCAGACGAGGGCGCCGATCACGAACGTCCCACGCCGGCCTCACACCCTCCGTGTCCGCGCGGCTCGGGTCCCATGGCGGAACACGGACCCGATGCCAGCCCTCCCGGCCGACGCTCTCGGGTCACGGGCCGTCGCCCTGCCAGACGCGGGCGCGTTCGAGCGCCGCACGCACGAACCCGGTCTTGCCCTCGGTGTAGGCCTCGCGATCGGTCGGGAAGCGGGCGGCGAGCGCCTCCTTCAGGGACAGATAGGCGCGCGCTTCCTCGGGACGCGCGCGCAGGAAGTCCCGGAAGAGGAGGTGGTCGTGGTGGAAGGCGCTCTCCCGTTCCACGAGGTGCAGATGGTGCGTGCGCGCGCGGGGATCGGGCTTGCAGAACCAGCGCCGCTCGGGCGTCCGGTCTTCGGCATAGGGGAAGTAGTGATAGTCGAGCGCCGCGAGCGCCGGAACGTGGCGCTTCGCATCACCGATGCCGGGGATCAGCACCATGATGTCGAGGATCGGTTTGGCCCGCATTCCGGGGATGGCCGTGCTGCCGACGTGCTCGATCGTGGAGGGTTCGAGCGAGAGGGCCGCGGCGAGCCGCCGGCGCTCCTCGACAAAACGATCGGGCCAGCCCGGGTCGTGGTCGACCAGAAAAACGGGCATCTCGCTGCCGGGGCGCGGGCGGCCCCCGGCCACCGGTGCGGAGCCCGAGGACCCGTCCGACGGACACGTCGGCGGGTCGGACGGAGTCGCCGTCATGTGCGTGCGTCCATGCTCGTCCCTTTTTGGAGACCCTCGGACGCGGCCGTCCGGTGGCGCTGGTCGAGCCGAGCGGGTGCGCGACCCGTCGCCCCGGTGACCCCTCACGAGAGTAGGCCGGCCCGGTTCGGGCTGCCGCCGCGAGGCGGCGGCCAGCGGCGCGACGCGCGTTGCTACCGTCCGACGGGTGAAGATCCTCGACCTTTCGGCACTCGCCGCGGCCCCTCTGGCCCATGACCCGTGCGATCACGTCGTCGTCCCGGGCTTCGTGCGTCGCGAATGGCTCGCCGACGTGAACCGCGACTACCCGGACATCGCCGAGCCCGGGAACTGCGACCCGGCGGGGCTGCGCTACGGACCGGCCTTCGAGACCCTCCTGCACGAGCTCCACTCCGACGAGCTGCGTGAGGCGTACGCGGCGAAGTTCGGATTGGACCTCGACCCGTTCCCGCTCCAGATGACGGTGCGGCGTTTCAGCGAGGCGTCGGACGGCCACATCCACAACGACTCGACAGGCAAGATCGTCACGAGCCTCGTCTACTTCAACGAGACCTGGGAGCACGAGGCCGGGAAGCTCCGGCTGCTCCGCTCCCCGAAGGACATCGACGACTACGCGGCCGAGGTGACGCCCGAGCTCGGAACGATGATCGCCTTCCGGCGATCCGAGAGTTCGTATCACGGATTCCATCCCTGCGAGGCGGAGCGGCGCTCGCTCCAGATGTACTGGGTGAAGCCGAAGCGCGAGGAGCGGGGCGAGAAGCAGGTGACCCTGAAGCGTCGGGCCAAGCGGCTCTGGAAGCGCCTGCGCGAACACCTCTGAGCTCGTCCGGGATCCGCGCCGAATCGAGGAAAGCCGAGCAGAATCGATATCTTGGGGCGTTCATGCGGCTCCCCGACGAGCCTCGCCCGGCGATGGGCTAGCTTTGGCCATCACGACGCCCGGGACGCTCGAAGCGCCGCCCACCGTGCGCGGCGAGCCCGGCCATCGCCCAGCGAGGGTCGCACGCGATTCGGATCGCCGGTGAGGCGCCTCGGGGGCGCGCCCCCTCCAGAGCCGGCCGAGACGTCGGATTCCACGCGCGGCCCGCGCGAGACCCACGAGGATTTCCGGTGAAGATCCTGATCGATTTCGCACGCGCACATCCGCATCGCACCCTCTCGATGCTCGTGTGCCTGCTCGTCGCCGGAATGGCCGAGGGTGTGTCGCTCCTGGCCTTGCTGCCGCTGCTCTCGCTCGTGACCGATGCCTCGGGCGGCGAGAGCGAGGCGCCCACCGCGCTCGAGCGGGGCGTCATCGACGTGCTCGGCCGCTTCGGGATCGAGCCGACGGTCGGTTCGCTGCTCCTCGTGGTGGCGGTCGGCTTCCTCGCGAACAGTGGTCTGGTGCTGCTCGCGCGACGCGAGGTGGGCTACACGATGGCCAGCGTCATCCGCAGTCTCCGCACGCGGCTGGTACGGGCGATCCTGAGGGCGCAGTGGGATTTCTTCCTGCGGCGGCCCACGGGTGCCATCGCCACCGCCTACGTGAGTGAGGCGCAGCGATCGTCGCGCGCCTTCATGAGTGCGGCGACGGTGGTCTCCACGTCGGTTCATCTCGTGGTGTACGTGGGGGTGGCGATCGCGGCCGCCTGGGAGGTCGCGCTCGTGGGCGTGACGCTCGGGATCGCGGTGACGGCGTCGCTCGCCTTCCTGGTCCGGACGACGCGACGGGCGGGCGTGAAGCGCACCCAGGGCCTGCGTTCGGCCAGCGCGAGACTCGCCGACATCGTGCAGGGGCTGAAGCCGATCAAGGCGATGGGGCGCGAGGAGGTGCTCTACCCACTTCTCGAGGAGCCGACGCGCCGTCTCGAGAAGGCGCAGCGCAAGCAGGTGATCGCCAAGGAAGGTCTCTACGCACTCCAGGACGGGGTGTTCGCCACGATCATCTGTGCTGGCTTCTACACCCTGCACGAGGTGTATGCGATGCCCTTCAGCCAGGTGGCGTTGCTCGCCTTCGTGCTGCTGCGTCTGTTCAAGGCCGGCGGGAAGGTCCAGAAGGCCTACCAAGAGGTGGCCTCCGACGAGTCGGCCTACGAGTATCTGCTCGAGAAGATCGAGGACGCCGAGGGGCACCGGGAGGACACGCGCACGGGTGCCGATCCGAGTCTCGAGCAGGCGATCGTGCTCGACGGAGTCCGCTTCGCGCACGGCGAGCGCACGATCTTCCGCGACCTCTCGCTTCGAATCGCGAAGGGCGAGATCACGGCGGTCACCGGGGCCTCGGGAATCGGCAAGACGACGATGGTCGACCTCATCGCGGGCCTCCTCGATCCCGATGGCGGATCGATCCGGATCGACGACCGCGAGCTCGAGTCGATCGATCTCCTGGCCTGGCGACACTGCATCGGGTACGTGCCCCAGGAGACCTTCCTGCTCCACGACAGCATCGCGATGAACGTGTCGCTCGGCGACGCCTCGATCGGTCGCGACGACGTCGAGCGCGCCCTGCGCGCGGCACACGCCTGGGAGTTCGTCGAGAAGCTCGCCGACGGCATCGACCAGGTGGTGGGCGAGCGAGGCTCGCGGCTCTCGGGAGGCCAGCGCCAGCGGAGCGAGATCGCGCGCGCGCTGGGCCATCGCCCCTGGCTCCTGGTGCTCGACGAAGCCACGGCGAATCTCGACCCGGAGAGCGAGGCGATCGTCTGGCAGGCCCTGAAGGAGCTGCGAGGTCGGACGACCGTGTTGGCGATCTCGCACCAGCCAGCGCTTCTCGAGGTGGCCGACCGGGTCTATCGGATCGAGGACGGGCGCGCCTGCGAGCTCCGCCCGGAGGAGGCGACGTCGTCATGAAGGACAGCCATCGCAAGTGGGCGATCCTCGCGCCGACGGCGCTCCTGCCGAAGACGCTCCGCATCCGTACGCGCGAGCGCTGGCTGGGTACGCACGAGCTCGGCAAGGCGCGGCGTGCGGGACTGCTGATCATCGCCCATCCGAAGAGCGGCAATACGTGGCTCAAGGCGATGATCTCGAGGCTCTATCAGGTGCGCCTCGGTCTTCCCGAGACCTGGCTCCACAAATCCGACGAGTACAGCCACAGTCATCCCGAGGTTCCCCGACTCGCCGCGACGAACGGGATCTACAGCTACGAGGGCGCGGTCGGTCGCGCGCTCGCGGTCGATCCGGTCGATCCCGACTTCCGCTCGAAGCCGACCCTCCTGCTCGCGCGTCATCCGATCGACATCGCCGTGTCCTGGTACTTCCAGTTCACCCGTCGTCAGTCGGCCCGGAAGCAGGAGCTGATCAACGCCACGCTCGAACGTCCGGTCGACCGGCGCCAGATCTCGATGGAGGACTTCGTCGGTCACGCCGAGCTCGGGGTCCCGGCCCTGATCGATTTCCTGAACCTCTGGGAGCGGCGCCTCGCCAGGCTCGAGCATGCCCTGATCGTCCGCTACGAGGACCTGCGGGCCGAGCCGGCGCGCGAGCTCGCCCGTGTGACGGCCCTGATGGGCGAGCGCTTCTCCGAGGACGAGGTCGCCGAGGCGGTGCGCTTCGGTTCGTTCGAGAACCTGCGTCGGCTCGAGGCCGGGGGCCGTTTCAAGCAGGGAGGCCTCACGCTCCGCGATCCCAAGGATCCCGAGAGCTTCAAGGTGCGGCGCGGAAAGGTCGGGGGCTACCGAGACTACTTCTCGAACGAGCTGACCGGCGAGCTCGAGGAGATGCTCGAGAAGCGGCTGTCGCCCACCTTCGGCTACCACGCGTCGGAGCGCGCCTAGGCGCGGCGCTGATGGCGAGCCCGAGTCTCCAGGAGGCGGCGATGGGTGGCCCGCGCACCTGGTTCGTCGCGAGCGACAAGCCTGGCGACAACGCCCAGGTCGAAGCCGTGCTCCCGCACCTCGGCTGGCCGGTCGAGCGTCGCTTCGTCCAGATGAAGCCTGAATGGGTCTTCGGCAAGCCGCGAGTGCGGCCCACGCTCGACCATCTCGACCTCGCGCGCTCGGATGCGCTCGAGCCGCCGTGGCCCGAGCTGATCCTCACCGTGGGGCGGCGTCCCTCGATGGTGTCGCTCTGGATCCGCGAGCAGTCGGGCGGACGCACGCGGATCGTGTTGTTCGGGAAGCCTTCCACGCGCCTCGAGCACTTCGACCTGGTCGTGACGAGCGCCGAGAACCAGCTTCCTCCCCTCGACCACGTGATGACGATCGGGCTGCCGCTCATGCGGGTGGACGAGGCGGCGATCGTCGCCGAGGCGGCCCGCTGGAAGCCCCGACTCGAGGCATGTCCGCGGCCGCTCGTGGCGCTGCTCGCCGGTGGCCCGACCGGGCCCTTCGCCTTCGACGAGCGGGTCACGGAGAACCTGCTCGCGTTGGCCCAGCGTGTGCTCGAGCGCGGGGGGACGCCCTACCTGAGCACCAGCCGGAGAACGCCGCCCGAGGTGGCGAAGGCGCTCGATCGGAGACTGCCGTCCGGTGTCCCCCGCTACTGGTGGTCGACCGGGGCGGCCGCCGACGAGAACCCCTACCGCGCGCTTCTCGGAACCGCCGACGGGTTCGTGGTGACCGCCGATTCCGTGTCGATGCTGGTGGAAGTGGCGCGACTCGGTCGGCCGCTCGCGATCACTCCGCTGCCGAGCGGCACGCTGGGTGCGCTCGACCTGGCCCGGCGCGCGTTCACCCGCCGGCTGTTCGAGGAGCGGGGGCGGGAGCAGGGCGCCTCCCTCAGGGTGGGCCTGGCGCGCGGCCAGTATAGGGGGCGCCACCAGGCCCCGGCCCCCGGCAACTCAGGGGGACACACCAAAAAGGGGGACCCGG
>CAYYUT010000198.1:0-6903 GCA_964474935.1 uncultured Spirochaetales bacterium | reverse complement strand
GCTCCTCGAGCGCGTGCTGGCCGAGCCCAACTCGCTCTGGAAGACCGAGGTATCGCAGTCCATGGGCTGGTTCCTCGCGCGCGGCCACGCGCTCGGCTGGAATCCGCAGGAGGACGACGTCCGGGTGATCGCGGGTCACTGGCGCGGCTTCCGCGAACGAATCCTGGAGGCTCCGTAGGGCGATGGCGGGTCTGATCTTCGTGGCCGGTGCACTCTTCTGGGGCGGTGTCGTGTTCGTCGCGCTCTCCAGACGACTCACGGAAGGCACGTCCGATCCGCTCCCGGCACCGATCGCCGCACTCGCCGGGATGACCCCGGGCGCGCGCTGGGCCGTCGCGGGAGCGGCCGCACTGTTCTGTGCCACCTTCATCCTGCGCACCGTCGCGAGGATCGACGCGCAGGCCGGCATCATCGGCCCGAACTGGATGGTCGCCGCCCTGCTCGCGATGCTCGCCGGCGGGGCGCTCGCGGCAGCCCGCGCCGAGTCGCCCGCCCCGTAGGACCCGGCGTCGTCGCAGCCGAGCCCCCGACCGGCGCTGGGTCCGTCCCATACAGCCCCATGGCCTACTCGATCCGAGCACCCGGCTCGGGTGATGGGTCGGACCGGCCGATCCGGGCGGTCGAGCGCGCGCGTCGCGCTAGCCTCGCGGCATGGAGACCGCTTCCCTCCTCGCGCTGACGCTCGCTGCCAGCCTCGCGGCCATGTTCCTGCTCTGGCTGGTGAGCATTCCGATCCGCGACGTGAGCATCGTCGACATCTGGTGGGGCCCCGGCTTCGCTTTCCTCGCCGGGCTCAGTGCGTGGGCCGCCGCAGGGCATGCGCTGGCGACCACCCTCACCGTACTCTGGGGTCTGCGCCTCGGAATCTATCTGGGTTGGCGCAACTACGGGCACGGCGAGGACTCGCGCTACCGGGCCATGCGCCGCCGCGAGGGCGGGCGATTCGTGAGCTGGAGCCTCTTCGCGGTGTTCGGACTGCAGGGCGTCCTGATGTGGTTCGTCTCGCTCCCGGTACAGCTCGCGAATCTGTCGGGGTCGACGGGGATCGGATGGCTCGGATTCCTCGGACTCGCGCTCTACGCCGTCGGACTCTTCTTCGAGACGGTGGGCGACTGGCAGCTCGCCCGCTTCCGGGCCGACCGCCGCAACCGGGGCCGGGTGCTCGACACGGGCCTCTGGCGCTACACGCGGCACCCGAACTACTTCGGCGATTTCTGCGTGTGGTGGGGGCTCTTCGCGATCTCGCTGGAGGCGTCGGGCGCCTGGCTCACGATCGCGAGCCCGCTGGTCATGAGCTTCCTGCTGTTGCGCGTGTCCGGCGTCGCTCTGCTCGAACGGACGATCGGCGAACGGCGCCCCGCCTACGCGGAGTACGTGCGCCGGACGAGCGCCTTCTTCCCGCGCCCGCCGAGTCACTGAGCCGGCTGCGGCGTGCAGAGCGGCGACCGCGCTCGGGAAGGCGACGGGGGAGACGGGCAGGCCGAGGGTCATCGCGACAGGAAGGGCTCGCCTCAGTGGGCCTTCCGCTTCGCCTGCTGGAACACGCAGTAGCGGCCGCGTCCCGACTGCTTGGCCTCGTACATCGCCTGATCGGCGCTCCGCAGCAGGTCGCCGGCCGACTCGCCGTCACGGGGATGCACCGCGATCCCGATGCTCGCGCTCGGCTGGCGCGAGGCTCCTCCGAGGTCGATCGGCTCTTCGAGGGCGCCCACGATCTTCTCGGCCACCAGCTCCGCATCGTCCGGCTGGCCGAGCGTCGTACACAGCACCACGAACTCGTCGCCCCCGAAACGGGCGAGCGTATCGCTCGCGCGGAGTCCCTTCTGGATTCGCTGCGCGACCGACTTCAGATAGATGTCGCCGACGTCGTGGCCGAAGTTGTCGTTCACTTCCTTGAAGTGGTCGAGGTCGACGAAGAGCACCGCCACGCTCCGCTTGGTACGGGCCGCAGCGCCCACGGCCTGACCGAGCCGGTCGCCGAAGAGCGCCCGGTTCGGGAGACCGGTGAGGGGATCGTGGGTCGCCATGTGACGCTCGCGCGCTCTCGACTCCTCGAGCGCACGCAGGAGGGCGTGCCGTTCGATCGCGTGCAGGATGCTGCGGACGATGGCGGGAGGTGGCGCCTCGCCCTTGATCAGGTAGCCCTGGGCACCTCGGCGCACCGCCTCCATGGCGAGCTCTTCATCGGTGTTCCCCGTCATCACCACGATCGGGACGTCCGGGAACTCGGCGACGAGCTGGTCGAGGGCTTCGAGCTGGAACGCATCGGGCAGACCGAGATCGACGATCGCGACGTCGACGCGTTCCTTGTGGAGACGATCGAGCGCTTCGGTGAGGCGCGAGACCTGCTCCATCTCGAAGCGAGGAAAGCGCCCGCGCTCGAGCGCGATCTCGAGGAGCATCGCGTCCGAGGGGTTGTCCTCGACCACGAGGAGCCGCACCGGCTCGGAGTCGTTCGCCGCCGCCCCCGGCTCGCGGCCGAGCGCCGAGCCGACGGACGCCACGCGGGAGCCGGACGGACGGACCTGCGCCGGAGCACGCTCGGCCGGGCCGGCGGGCGCCGTTGCCTCCGGCCCCGAGCCGTCAGGGCGGCCGGAATCGCCTTCGAGGACACGTCTCATCTGGCGGCTCCATCGGCGGATCGGCGGCCCGGCCCAAGGGGATTCGGGCGCCGAGCGGTGCCCCCGGGTCGGCAACTATCTGTCCAAGAATATGGTTTTACTCGGATGTCGACTCGTCTAACCACCTGAGCCGAGACCGGCACTCGACCCGAACCACGCGAACCCGGGCCGGGCGGATCCGGACGCGATCGCCGGGGGTCACGACGGCGCGCCGGCTCCGCGGCCGTGGCCCGGATGGCGACGGCGCGTCGCCCGACCGGCGGTAGTCGTCAGCCCTCGTGGGCCGGGACGCCGCCCGGCGCGCGTCCCCCGCGGCCGACCGCGTTGAGGGCGGATCGTCGGCTCGCCTACTATTCGCGCGCGAGAGCGGGGCGTGGCCCCGCGCGCCGCAACGGGAACGGACCGCATGCAGAAGCTCTTCGCGGAGGCCCTCGGAACCTTCGCCCTCGTGTTCGCGGGGACGACCGCGATCGTCGTCGATCAGGTGAGCGATGGCGTCGTAT
This sequence comes from uncultured Spirochaetales bacterium, assembly GCA_964474935.1. Classification (GTDB taxonomy): domain Bacteria; phylum Myxococcota_A; class UBA9160; order UBA9160; family JAFDDA01; genus CAYYUT01. The sequence continues at coordinate 3,779 of CAYYUT010000198.1, read as the reverse complement.
CGCACGTCGGGGTGGCCCTGACCTTCGGCCTCGTGGTCGCGGCCATGATCTACGCCGTGGGCGACATCTCGGGCGCCCACCTGAACCCTGCCGTCACCCTGGGCTTCTGGATCGCGCGTCGCTTTCCGCGTGCCGACGTGGCGCCCTATCTGGCGAGCCAGTGTGCCGGCGCCCTGCTCGCCAGCTCGCTGGTGCGCGGGATCTTCGGCAGCGAGACGGGCCTGGGCGCCACCCTGCCGGCCGGGAGCGCGGGCCAGTCGCTCCTGCTCGAGGTCGTGATCTCGATCCTGCTGGTCTTCACGATCCTGAGCGTGGCGACCGGTGCGAAAGAGAAGGGAATCACCGCCGGGCTCGCGATCGGTGCGGTCGTGGCGCTCGGAGCCCTGTGCGCGGGCCCGATCTCGGGCGCGTCGATGAATCCCGCGCGGTCGCTCGGGCCGGCGCTCGTGGGCGGCGAGCTCCGACACCTGTGGGTGTACCTGGTCGGACCCGTCGTCGGCTCGTGCCTCGCGGTCCTCGCCTGCCGCTGTGCCCGCGGCCCGGACTGCTGCCCAACGGGCGCCGCTGCCTGACGCACCGCTCCGCGTCGCGTCATGAGCGCTGCCGGAGCGCGCGACCGACGAAGCCAACCGGAGGACCAGCGCGTGAACACCGAAGCCAGCTGCCTCTGTGGTGCGATCCGGTTCCGCTTCGCCGGCGATCCACTGGCCTTCTACCAGTGCCACTGCAACGATTGCCAGACCCAGACGGGCTCGGCCTTCGGGCTCTCGCTCCTCGCCAGCACCGAGCACGTGACGTTGCTCAGGGGCGAGCCGCGCGAGTTCCGCATCGCGATGCCGGACGGAAGGATCAAGCACGGCCGCTTCTGCCCGACCTGCGCAGCGCGGGTCTGGGGCGAGCCGGTCCGTTGGCCCCAGCTTCGCGTACTCCGGCCCGGCACCTTCGACGAACCCCTCCCCTTCGCCCCGTTCGGCGACATCTGGACCGCGAGCGCGCAGCCCTGGGTCGCCTTCACCGAGGGGCCACGCTTCCGGGAACAACCCGAAGACGACGGTGCGCTGGTGAAGGCCTGGCTCTCCAGATGAGTCGGCCGCAAGGAACGGGGCCTCGAAGCGACACGCTCGAATGCACGCCGGGGACGTTCGCGGCGCGGACATCCGGCGCCGGAGCGCTCACGATCGCCCGCGCGGACCCCGGCGAGAGCGAGCGATGCCGACGGCTCGGGTCGGACGTGGGCCACGGATTCTGGACCGAGCGCTCCCGCTGGAGCGAGGCGCGATGGCGCCAGCACCTCGAGCAGCCGAAGGTCTCCTTCTGGGTCGCATCGGTCGCTCGGCAGCGGGCCGGATGCTTCGAGTTCACCCGGTCGGTGCGCGGGGTCCGGATGGAGGGCTTCGGGCTGCTCCCGTCGTTCCGGGGTCGAGGGCTCGGTCGCGATCAGCTGACGGCGGGCACCGGGGAGGCCTTCGCGAGCGGGGCCCACAGGATCTGGCTCCACACCGCCACCGACGACCATCCCCATGCCCTTCCGAACGATCTGGCCGGCGGATTCCGCATCCTTCGGGACCGGGTCCTCGTGAAGCCGATACGAGGTGCCATCCCCGCGTGAGCCCGGAGCGATGGACGCCGTGACGCCCGACACCGCGGTGCGCTGGCGGCATGGCCTCGGACTCCGGCCGACCCCAGGGTCGCACCTGGCTGGGGAGCCGTACCCCGGCCTCGGCGGTCGGCGCGACGGGCCGGCCGTCGCACCGGCCATGCAGGAAGCAGGGTCGAGCAGGTAGGCTCGTGCCGTGACGGGCGACGAGCGGACGGTGCTCTTCGAGCTGTTCGAGAAGACCCCACGGCAGGGCCCCGGGAGCGTGGCGACCACCCGTCGTGCGCTGCGGGCGCTCCCGCGAGATCTCCGCGTCGAACGGGTGCTCGACCTGGGATCTGGCACGGGTGGCTCGACGCTCGTGATCGCGAACGACACCCATGCCCAGGTGACGGCCGTCGATCTGCACGCGCCCTTCCTCGCCACGCTGAGGCGTCGCGCCGAGGAGCAGGGTCTCGCCGACCGCATCACCACGCTGACAGCCGACATGGCCGATGCCGCGGCGTTGGGCGATGGCTTCGATCTGATCTGGGCCGAGGGCAGCGCCTATTCGATCGGCTTCGAGAACGCCCTGCGGACCTGGCGGCCGCTCCTCGCACCCGGCGGCTGCCTGGTGGTGAGCGAGCTGGTCTGGTTCGTTGCAGGGCCGGCCGAGCGGGCACTCGCCTTCTTTGCAGAAGAGTATCCCGACATGCGGAACGAGAGCGCGCGGATCGAACAGGCACGGGGTGCGGGCTACGAGATCGTCGCGTCGTTCCGCCTGCCCCCCGACGACTGGCACACCTACTACGCCGGCCTCGAGGCGCCGCTGCGCGACGCGTTCGCGCGACACGGCCCGTGCCAGATCCTCGCCGGAGTTCGGCTCGAGCGGGAGATCTACGAAGCCTGCGGTGACGACTACGGCTATCTGTGTCTGGTGCTGCGAGCACCCGCCGGGCGTGCAGAGCCAACCTAGGGCGCGGGTCGGAATCCGGTCGCGTGGATTCGTCCGAGAAGTCGCCACGTCTCGCGTGGGCCGGGTGCACGACGGATCCGAGCGCCGCGCAGCCGCCTGGGCGTCGATCGCGACGGCCACGGCAGGACGCGCCGGGCCGGGGCCCGGGCCGGGGCCCGGGCCGGAAAGGCCGCGCCCGGGCGGCCTCCTCGGGCGACCGATCGCGTATTCTGAGACGGAGCTCGAGGAGGGCACGATGGCAGAGGCATTGATCGTCGAGCGCGACGGACGAGTCGTCACGCTCATCAACAACGACGCTCCCCGCAATCGGATGAGCCTCGATTTCATGGACGCGCTCGAGGAGCAGGTCGACTCGCTCGACACCGACGATTCCGTCGGTGCCGTGGTGATCCGCGGTGCCGGAGACGAGCACTTCTCGGTCGGCATGCACCTGAAGCAGATGGCCGAGGGCGCCCGGCGAAAGGGCAACTTCGAAGCCGTTCTCGACCAGCGTCTGCGGGTCATCTCGAAGATCGAGAACATGAGCAAGCCCTGGATTGCGACGCTCTACGGCTACTGTCTGGGCGGCGGCCTCGAGCTCCCGCTCGGCTGCCACTTCCGGCTCGCCGCCGCCGAGGGCGCCAGGATCGGATTGCCCGAGCTCGACATCGGAGGCGTGCCCGCCTGGGGCGGCACCGCGCGGCTGACGCGCTGCGTGGGTCGTGCGGCGGCCCTCGACATCATCCTCCGGGTCAAGCAGATCTCGGGCCCCGAAGCGCTCCGGATCGGATTGGTCCACGAAGTCTGCCCGAACGATCGACTCCAACGCCGAGCCCAGGAGCTGGCACGCGAGCTCGCCAAGAGGCCGCCCCTGGCCGTCGCCTCGGTGCTCCGTTGTGTCGTCGGGGCCGAGGAAGCGAGCCTCGAAGAGGCGCTGCAGGTAGAGCGCCGCGAGGTCCGACGCCGGATGGGCAACGCCGAGATGCGCGAGGGCATGCGCGCCTTCCTCGAGAAGCGCGAACCGGACTTCTTCCGCGACGCGCCGTCGACCTGACGACCGCGGCGCGCGGCCCGTCCGAGATGCGCCGGCCCACCCACACGCGATCGTCGACCGAGCGCGCGCTCGGCCGGAACGCGCCGGTTCGATCGTTGGCTCGGCCCCGTCGGATGCTGGCGCCCCGGGGAGGATTCGAACCCCCGACCAACTGCTTAGTAGGGGACGACGAGGAAGAGGAGTAGCGCGAGGTT
>CAYYUT010000197.1:0-6974 GCA_964474935.1 uncultured Spirochaetales bacterium | reverse complement strand
GCAGCTATCTGGTGCGCGATGCGCCCAGAGGCGAGGTGCGCGCCTCGCACCCGGTGCTCGACGAGGTCGCGACGGTCCTCAGCGAGAGAGCCCTCGGGTATCGCGACCACGAGGCCGTCTTCCTCGCCAGCGCTGCCGACGGCGCCGCCCTGTTCGGGGCCTTCGTCCACGCGACCGCCCGCGGGCAGGCCCAGGGGGGCGTGCGCCGCAGGGCCTACGAGAGCCTCGGTGCCTACCTCCTCGACGGGCTCCGGCTCTCCGAGGGGATGACCCAGAAGAGTGCGTTGGCCGGTCTCTGGTGGGGTGGCGGGAAGGGATTGATCGGCCTGTGCGATCCGGCCGTGGCCTGCGACGGCGAGGCGCGGACGGCGCTCTACCGCGACTATGGCCGGTTCGTGTCCCAGCTCGGCGGCTGCTTCGTGGCGGCCGAGGATGCCGGCACCTCGCCCTCCGACGTCGCCGAGATGTTCCGCACCACGCGTCACGTCACCTGCATCCCGCCGGCCTTCGGTGGCTCGGGCAACCCGTCGGCGGCGACCGCCGCGGGAGTCGTCGAGGCCATCGAGGCCGCGCTCGCCTTCCGCGAGGAGGGTTCGCTCGCGGGCAAGCACGTGGTGGTGCAGGGGCTCGGCCAGGTGGGAACCAGCCTGTGCGAGCGACTCCTCGGTTGCCACGTGGCCCGGGTGCGTGCGAGCGAGGTCGATCCGGACGCGATCGCCGAGGCGCGTCGTCGCTTCGACGATCCGCGGATCACGATCGTCGAGACGGCGCGCGGCGACGAGAGCCTCTTGTCCGAATCGTGCGACGTGCTCGCGCCCTGCGCCCTCGGCGGAGCGATCCATGCCGAGAACGTGGGCGGCGTGCGGGCCCGGGTGGTGTGCGGCGCCGCGAACAATCCTCTGGCCGACGAGGCACGCGAAGGTGAGAGCCTCGCCTCGCGAGGCATCACCTACGTCCCCGACTTCGTGTCGAACCGGATGGGCATCGTCTGGTGCGCCAACGAGACGATCGGTCACATGGAATCCGATCCCGAGGTGCTCCGGCAGCTCGATCGATCGGCGCCCGAGTCGGTGTACGCCACGACGTGGGACCTTCTCGAGCGGGCCCGGCGCGAGAAGCTCACGCCCATCGCCGCCGCCGAGGCCCTCGCGGCCGAGCGCGCGCGCATCGAGCATCCCCTCTATCCGGGGCGCGCGCGACGCATCGTCGCGGCGATCGTCGCCTCCGGCTGGGCATCCTGAGCGGCGTGGCAGATCGCGACGCCGGGGCACGCCTGCGAACCGATGTCGTTCACGACCATGCCCCCGACGGTCGCGTGCGACGCGTCTGGGCCACCGACCGACCGTGGTACCAGTGGGCGTTGCGCGCGCTGCCATCCGAGGCCAGCGCCGGCCGCGTGGTCGACTTCGGATGCGGACGCGGTGAGCTGCTCGGCTGGCTGGCCGAACGCGGGATCGTGGCGTCGGGTCTCGATCGCTCCCGCGAGGGCGCGCGCAGCGCGCAGGCCCACGGCTTCGGCTGCGTGCTCGCCGATCTCGAGCGTGGTCTTCCCTATGCCGAGGCTTCTCTCGACGGGGCGATGCTGGTCGAGGTGATCGAGCACGTCGTGCACGCCGAGGCGCTCGCCGCCGAGCTCGCGCGGGTGATCCGTCCGGGCGGCTGGCTCGTGGTGACCACGCCCAACGTGGTGCACTGGACCTATCGTTGGCGGACGCTCACCGGGCACCCTCCCAAGCAGGAGGGCTATCACCTGCGCTTCTTCACACGCGAGACCCTCGAGCACCTGTTCGAGACCGTTGGCTTCGAGCGTCGGGCCTCGGCCTCTTTCGGGAAGCAGGCCGTGGCCACCGGTCTGCGCAGGCTGCTGACCGGTCGGCGCGACAAGGTGCGCTATCCGGTGCCGGGTCCTCTCGAGGGACTCCTCGCGCAGCACTTCGTGTGGCGGCTCGTGCGGCGCTCGCCAGACGGTGGACGCCCTCGTCGCTGAGCGGCCGCCCGGCTCGAGGCTGTGTCGCACTCGGCGTCGGTCGAAGCCGCTCGAACGGAGCGTCCGAGCCGGGAAGGGCTCTCGTGATCTGCGCGCCTCGCCCTCGCCCCACCGGAACCTTCGGCGGGCCCGACCCCCGATCCTCGCTCACTCCGGAGCTTCGTCGGCCGCCACGTCGTCCTCGGGCGCCTCGCCGGTCGTCTGGAGTGCGACGAAGCGGCGGTAGGCGCCGCCGTCGATCGCCATCAGCTCCTCGTGCCTTCCCCGTTCGCGCACGCGGCCCTCGTCCATGAACAGGATCTGGTCGGCCGCGCGGATGGTCGAGAGCCGATGTGCGACGACCAGCACGAGCCGCGAGCGGCTGGCATCGCGCAACGACACGACGAGCTGTCGCTCGGTGGCCGGGTCGAGCGCCGAGGTGGGCTCGTCGAGGATCAGGACGGGTGCGTCGCGGACCAGCGCACGCGCGATGGCGAGACGCTGCTTCTGGCCCACCGAGAGCCGGCTGCCCGAGCGGCCGAGCGGAGTCGCGTAGCCTTCGGGGAGTCGTTCGATGAACTCGTGGGCGCCGGCCATCCGCGCGGCTTCCTCGACCCGAGAGTCGCTCGCGTCCGGCGCTCCGACCCGGATGTTCTCGGCGATGGTGGCCTCGAAGAGCATCGTCTCCTGGAAGACGAAGGCGACCTGCGACCTCAGGGAGTCGCGCCGGACCCCGGCGATGTCGACGCCATCGAGGAGCACCCGGCCACGATCGGGCTCGAGGAAGCGGGGCACGAGCGAAGCCAGGGTCGTCTTGCCCGCACCCGCCGGTCCCACCAGGGCCACCACCTCGCCGACCCGCGCATCGAGATCGACCCCGCGAAGCACGGGCGTTTCGTGGTGGTAGGCGAAATGGACGTCCTCCATCCGGATGCCCTCGCGCACGGGAGGCAGCGCCGGGGCAGCCGGCGGGTCGATCTCCGAGGGCAGATCGGCGACGAAGCCCACGCGATGCAGCCCCGAGGCCGAGGTCTGTGCCAGGAACCAGAGCCCGCCGAGCTCGAAGGACAGGAAGGCGAGCTGCGTGAAATAGGTGAACAGGAGCGCGAAATCGCCCGGCGTGAGCCGGCCGGCGATCACCTCGTCGACGACGTGCAGGAAGACCCCGATTGCCAGCCCGACGATGGGCACGAGGGCCACGACGCCGGCCGCGAGTCCGGTGCGGATCATCGAACGGAAGGCGCCGAACGAATGCTCGCTGTCGCGGTCGAAGCGGTCGCGGGCGCGGTCGCTCGCGCCCAGGCTCTGCACCGCGAGCACCTGGCTGACACCCTCTTCGATCGTGCCGGTGGTTTCGGCGCCCGCTCGTCGGCTCGCTTCGCCCCGGTTCCGATAGGCGGTCGAGAAGGGGAGGGTGGCGAGCGCGGTGATGGGAATGAGCGCCAGTCCGGCGCCCCAGATCACGGGCTGGTTCCCGAAGGACACCACCAGGACCCCGATGGTCAGGAGCATCCCCAGCGGCCCGATCGTGGGGGTGAGGAGGAGCCGATAGCAGACATTCGTGATGGCCGGGGTATCGACCATCACGCGATAGACGGCGTCCCCGATCCGCTCGTCGTCGAAGGTCTTCATCGGGAGCGACTGGATGCGCCGGAACAGATGCGAGCGATAGCGGTGGTTCAGGTCCTGCGACAGTCGCATCGTGAACCGGAAATCGAAGAGTCCCAGCAGGCCACCCGCGAAGGTGAAGCCCGAGTTGGCGTCGTTCTCGCTCTGCGTGGCGGTGTCGTAGCCCTGGGCCGTACCGGCATCGGCATAGTCGCGCTCGCGGAAGGTGCTTCCGAAGGCCCCGACCACGACCAGCAGCACCAGCTGCAGGACGGCGACGGCGAGCACCATCTCGAGGGGCGTGGCGTCTGCGAGGCCCGCGACGAAGGGTCGCACGAAGAAGGGGTAGTGGGGCAGTCGATCGGCCACCGGAATCGCTTCGATCACGTGATCGATCACGACCTTGGTCGGCCACGGCAGGAGCAGGGGCGGCAGGAAGCCCACCAGCAGCAGGCCGGCCTTGGCCACGAACCGGGCGCGATGGGGCCGGACGAACCCGAGCGCCTCGCGAAACAGGCGCCAGGTCTCGGCGCTCGAGATGTGCTCGGATTCACCGAAGGGGGCTCTCATCGGAGGCCCCCCGCTCCCGCGGCCCCGAGCGGGGATGTCCCGTTCTCGCTCTCGATCTGGGCACGGTAGGCGCCCGCCGGGCGCGCCAGCAGGGCGTCGTGGGACCCGAGCTCACGAACCCGGCCTCGTTCGAGCACGACGATCTGGTCGGCGCGACGGATCGTCCCGAGGCGGTGGGTCACGAGGAGGACCACCCGGTCGCGTCCCCAGGCGCGCAGCCGGAGCAGCAGCTCGCTCACGGTCTCGGCGTCGAGCGCGGCGGTCGGTTCGTCGAGCACCAGGATCGGGGTGTCCTTGAGCACCGCACGCGCGATCGAGATGCGCTGTCGCTGCCCCGTCGAGAGCTTCGCGCCCCGCTCTCCGAGCAGCGTATCGTAGCCCTCTGGCAGCTCCTCGATGAAGCTGTCGGCACAGGCGATGCGCGCCGCCGCGGCGACCGCCGCGTCGCTCGCGTCCGGTACGGCGTAGCGGATGTTCTCGCGGATCGTGCTGGCGAAGAGCAGGTTCTCCTGCAGGGCGACGGTGACGTTGCGGCGCAGACTGGCGAGCTCGAAGCGCCGCAGGTCGCAGCCGTCGATCTCGATCGAGCCCGCATCGGGGTCGAAGAGGCGCAGCAGGAGCGACACCAGCGTGGTCTTGCCCGAGCCCGTCGGACCGACGATGGCCGTGAGACTGCCGCGGGGCGCCTCGAGATCGATCCCCTCGAGACAGGGGGTCTCGCCGTCGTACGAGAAGTCGACGCTCCGGAAGCGCACGCCGGAGTGGAGCGGCGGAACCGGGATCGCATCGTCGGCATCCCGCACGTCGGGCTCGAGGTCGAGCACCTCGTGCACCCGGTCGAGCCCCACTGCGATGTCCTGGAGCACACCCCAGGTGCGAAGCAGCTGGCGAAACGATCCCACGCCGGTTCCGAGCCGGTCCTTGAAGAAGTTGAAGAGTCCGAGGTTCCAGGCGGCGAGGCCGGCCGCGGTCGAGAGGCGGCGGGCGAACAGGGCCGTCTCCTCGCGGGTGAGCAAGGCGGCCCACGCCGTTCCCACCACCAGCACCGCGCCCGCGATCCAGAACAGTACGACCCCGTAGCGGGCGAAGCGGGCGCGGGCATCGAAGGCGGCGTCGAAGGCGCGGCGGGAATCGCGCTCGAAGCGCTCCTGCTCGCGCTCCTCGAAGCCGTAGGCCTTGATCACGCGGATGCCTGTCACCGTTTCCTGGATCCGCGAGGTGAGACGACTGTTCGCCTCGCGCGCAGCGCGGAATCCGTGACGCAGCGGACGGGCCGCGCGCCAACCGACCAGGAGCATGGGCGGGACGCCGGCGAGCAACCAGAGCGAGAGCACCGGGTCGAAGGCCAGCACGATCACCAGGCTCGCGAGGAACTGGCCGGTCATCCAGAGCGGCCGCAGCAACGCCACCTGCACCAGCTGGGTGATGGCCGCGCTGTCCTGGTAGATGCGGTAGATGGCGTCTCCCACCCGGTTCTCGTGATGGAAGCGGAGCGAGAGCGACTGGATCCGCTCGAAGAACTCGACGCGGAGGATCTGGTTGATCCGCTGGAGGATCCAGACCTGGTAGTACCAGAGGGCGACGCTCAGCGGGGCGGCCAGCAGCGCCACCCCCGCGCCGAGCGCGAGTGCCCGGCGGGCGGCCGCACGGCGGTCGGCGTCGGCCAGTACGTCGACCTCGACGGCGACGGCCGGATCGAAGCCGAGCACCCGGGCCTCGATCGGCGTGAGGGGTTCGCCCGAGAGGACCCGCGTCCAGAGCACGTCGAAGAGCAGCACCGCGAAGGGCAGGACGAGCAGGGCGAGGGCCGCGCTCGAGAGCAGGAAGACCGCCAGGTCCAGACGCACCTCGCGAAGCAGGCGCAGGCTCCGCCACACGAGCGAGCCGAGACGGCGGGTGTCGATGTCGTCGCGGGCGCCGTCCTCGGTCAAGGCTGGCCTTTCGTCGATGGGCCACCCCGGTGCAAGGGGGCCGTCGAGTCGACACCGGGCTGGGTCGCGCCAGCGCCCAGACAGCCCACCCGCTGCGTTTCGAGGCTAGCCCGCGGGGTGGGGCGAGTCAGGCGACGACACCAGCTCCACGCGGCCAGGCTCCCGCATGCTCTCGCTCGATCCCGGGTTCGCCGGGCGAGTCTCTCGGGGCGTCGATCCGGACGGTGCGCCTTGCCGACGGCGGCTGCCCCGCGAGCTCTCCGCCAGGCCTTCTGGGGCGATTCCGATCCCCAGGGTCACGCGCCTGCGCTTCGGCGACATCGTGGGCTACACGTTCGGGGCCGCGCTGGCTTGCTTCGGGGGGAGTGCGCCGGCGATCGGTGGATCCCGGCGCCACCCGGGCAGCCCGGGCAGCCCGGGCCGGGCGTCCGCCGCGCCGCCGATCGCGGTTGCGACCGGGGTCGCGAACGGGGGAGCGGATGGGGTCGCGATGAACATCCTGATCGTGGGCGGTGGACTCGTCGGCGAGACCCTCTCGGCCAAGCTCTGTCGTGCGGGGCACGACGTCACCCTGGTCGAGCGCAAGCCAGCGCTTGCCCGGAGTCTCGAAGAGCGCATCGACGGCAAGGTGCTCTCGGGCAACGGGGCCAAGGCCGGCGTGCTCCGGCGCGCCGGGATCGAGACGGCCGACGTCGTGGTCGCGATGACGAACTCCGACGAGACCAACATGATCGTCGGGCTCGTCGCGGCCTCGCTCTTCCGCGTCGGGCGGATCGTCGTGCGCCTGCGCGATCCCGAGCACGTCGAAGGCTTCAATGTCGTGAGCCGCGAGCACCCCTTCGAGTACGTGTCGGTGAACCCCGAGGCGGCGGGGGGCACCTCGCGCGAGGTGAGCACGA
>CAYYUT010000196.1:0-6975 GCA_964474935.1 uncultured Spirochaetales bacterium | reverse complement strand
GGCTGGCGCGCGCAGCGTCGTGGCCTCGCTGTGGCGGGGCGACGACGAAGCGACATCGGCCCTGATGGCGCACTTCTATCGCCGCCTCGCCGCGCCCGAGACGTCGCGCGCCGCCGCCCTTCGTGTCGCACAGCGCGTGATGATCGCCTCCGAGCGGTGGCGTCACCCCAGGTACTGGGCGGCGTTCGTGCTGATCAGCAACTGGGTCTGAGTGCCGGATGCCGCAGCCCATCGACGTCGCGCCACCGCCGCACGGGCTCTCAGCGTCCGGCGGAATCCGATCCCACATCTGCCGCCTGCCGGTCGAAAGCCGCTGCCTCGTCGAGTCCCACGCCCTCGAGCAGCTCGGCGCGTAGAAGCCTGAGCCGTGGATCGTCGCTCTGCTCGATCGCGCGAGAGACCGCCGTGAGCGCGTCGTACCAGAGTCCCCTTTCAGCCAGCGCCTGGGCGGTTGCCCGATCGGCGGGCGCGAAGTCGGTCGTTTGGAGCGTTGCGCCCGCGAGAGCGAGTGCGCTGGGTGCATCGGGCGCGTCCACCAGCTCGACGAGCCAGCCATACGTCTCGCGCGGCTCCAGCGTGACACCGAGCGATGCCAGCTCGATGCCCTGTACGCCGTCGCCATCGGCCTCGATCACGCGCTCGACCAGCGGCATGTCGTTTGCATCGAGCAGCGTGAAGCGGAGGCGCCGCTCGGGATCGGCAGCGGACTGGAGCCAGTAGACCGCGGGCGTCGGTGTGCTCGATCGGCCTGCGTGACCTGCCGGCGCGAGCGCGACGAGCGTCGGCACGGCATCGCCGACGGAACGATACGTCTCCGATATGCGCACGCGTGCGAGTGCATCGGCCGGCATGGCGTACTCGGGTGGCCCTCCTTCGGCCATCGCGAGCAGCCATTCGCCGTCGACGAGGTCGCTCGGCGCATCGTGGGTCGGCGCGGCATCCGGCCCGGGGCCTGGACGAGGCGGCGATGGCTCGGCCACGATGCGATCTTCGGCCGATCGCTCGTCCGCCTGGCCGGGCGTCGGCGGGACGTCCGAGACCGTCTCCGGAGCCGGACTCGCCACGGCGAGCTGTGACGAGCCGGAGGGCTCCGATTCGGGAGGCTTCGGCTCGACCGGTCGGACGTCGAGCTCGGTCGGCTTGGTCTCGGGTGCCGTTCCGGCCAGCTCGGCCGGTGGAGCCTCGGGCTGGGTGTCGCGGGGCGGGGCACGGGGCTCGGGCGGGGTCGGCACAGGCACCTCGAGAGCGCGCTCCTCCACGACCGCGACCGGCGCGGGGGCCGTCGAGCCAGCACCGGTGAGGCGCCACCCCGCCCAACCGATCGCCACGAGCAGGATGGTCGCGACGAGAGCGAGGGCAGGCCCCGGTGTCCAGCCGGCCTCCGACGGCATGAAGAGCGGGCGCAGCACGCCCCGCAGTGCCTCGATCCACGCGGGGCCACTCGGCTCGTCGACGCCGGTCGCCGGCGACGCAGCCGGCTGCGCCGCCGCCGCGAAGCGCGCGTCGAAGTCCACGAGCGCAGCGAGCGTGTCCCGGCAGGCGAGGCAGTCGGCTGCATGACGCGCGACGACCGCGCGCTGCGCGTCGTCGAGCGGTGCGATCTCCACGGCAGACGCCTCGGGCAGGGAGCCCGTCGCTGCGGCGTAGGCCAGGAGGGTGTGCGCGGCCGGGTGGGAACCGTCGAGCACGCCCTGTAGGCCCGATTCGAGCTCGGACGCTGCTTCGAGGGCGGCCGCGCAGTTGGGGCACGTGGGGAAGTGGCGTCGGAACGCCTCCCATTCTGCCGCGCCCGGCTCGACCAGGTAGAGGTCGAGATCGATCTGTCGAGCCCGATCACACGTCAATGGCTCTGCCTCCGAGGTGCCCGAGGTTCGGGGCGTCCCCGATGAAGGTATCCGGCGGGCAGCGAATCGGATCACCCGTCATCGCCGACCCCTCCGTCGGGTCCGGCTTCGGAGAGCCGTGCCCGCAGCTCCTTGAGGCCCGCTGCGAGGTAGCGCTTGGCGCTCCCGAAGGGGACGTCCAGCTCGCGCGCGGCCTCCTGGTAGGTCTTCGATTCACCGTAGACGGCGGCGACCAGGCTCCTGTGGGGCTCCCGCAGTCCCTCGAGGGCGCGCCGCAGATCCAGGTGCGCCACGTCGATGCCGCTCACGCGCAGCGTCAGCGCATCGGTCGCGGGCTCGTCGCCGTCGTCGAGCTCCTTGCGGTCGCGCTCGTGATGACGCTGCACCTGCCGGAGCCGACCCAGGAACTGGCGCCGGGTCACCTCCCCGATGTAGGCCAGGGTTGCCTGGCGGTCCCGGATCCGATCCTCGCGGTGCGCCCTCACCAGTGCCCAGACGACGTTCTGGACGAGATCGGACCACTCGTCCTCGAAGTCGTATGCCCGGAGGCGATGAAGGAAGCGCGTGACGAGCTGAGAGAGCTCGACGAATGCGAGCCGGTCGCCCTCCGCGACGCACGCAAGGACCGAGTACCAGTCTTCATCTGCCCGGCTCACGCACGGGAGTTTAGCCCGGTCGTGTATCGATGCGACGCATGTGCTGCGACGCCCGGGTCGGGTATCGGGGCGAGCGGGGGCGACCGTGGCTCACGCGGCCGCGGTCGACCGGCAGGCGCCGGGCGCCGAGCTGAGGCCGCACCCACCATCCTGCCCCGATCGGGCGTCACTCCTGCGTCCAGCCACCGCGATCCGTCGGGAGTTCTCAGCCAGCAAAGGACGCGCCGAATCGCGGAGGGCCGCCCCTCCGTGCTCTCGAAGAGCATCTGCCCCTGAGCCGGTCTGAGTGTCCGGCCGATCTCGGATTCGATCCAGGTGGTGACCTCCTCCGCTTGCAGTGGGCCGAGCTCGATCTTCTCGGCGACACCCGCCCGGGTCAGTCGTTCCACGAGTGCGGACAGGGGACCGGACGTCGTCTGCGACTCGTCGGTCATGACGAGGACGAAGTGCACAGTAACGAGCGCGCAGGCGCGCATCAGGTAGTCGAGCAGACGGAGCGACATGGCGTCGGCGCGGTCGACGTCGTCGATGGCGATGGCGAGCCCGGGGCCTGCCGCCCGCCGAATCAGGTCTCGCGCGATCGACTCGAAGAGCTCGAGGGTCGCTGCTTCGTCCGCCTCCAGTCGAGCGGCACGACGCAGCACAGCCGCGAGCCCACCCGGCTCGCGCCCTCGGTCCGCCCGCCGCGCGACCATGTCGCCGAAGGCCTGCAGTGGAATCGGCGTCTCGCCCCAGCACCACGCGATGTTCGTTGCCATGCCGCGACCGGCCGCGCTTAGGAGAGCCTCGTGAGCGAGCCGCGTGCGACCGCTGCCGCGCGGGCCGATGAGGATCGAGACCGCCGCCTCGCGCTCGTACAGCACCGAGACCAGCATCGACTGCAATCGGGCGACCTCGCGATCGCGGCCTCGAAGGCGAGGGCGCCCTCGCGTGGGCGCCCTCGTTTCTTCGACGGCCGCTGCGACGAAGCGATAGCCACGCCGGCGCAACGTCGCGATGATGCGCTGAGCCCTGCCATCGTCGCCAACTGCTCGTCGCGCCGCCTTGAGAGCGGTGGAGAGGGCCGACTCGCTCACGATGACTTCGGGCCAGACCCGATCCAAGAGCTCGTGCTTCGACACGAAGCGATCGCGATGCTCCGCGAGGTAGACCAGGAATCGCAGCGGTGTCGGATCGATGTCGACGAGGCGACCGTCTCGCCGCAGCTCGCGACGCTCTGCGTCGAGCTCGAAGCCGTCGAAGCGGAGGATCGGCCCGGCGCCTCCGCGAGGTGAGACGTACCTGAACGACGTCCCGGCAGGTCGATGTGTCGAGATTCGCGCAGCTGCCTCTTCGATCATGGGATCTCTCTCCTGTCCTCAGTGAGCGAGCCACCGGCGGGCTCGCAGACTGAGGAGGCCGGTGCGGCACGAATCGGATCAGCGCGTGGTCCGACCTCCCGGTGGACGGTGACCTCGAATCCGAGGTCGGCCGCTCGTGGCGGAGGGCCACCCAGGGACGGCGCCGCGAGCCGCGTGAGATGAGAGGCCCCGCAGCCATCGCAGGCTTCGGGGCCTCGTCATTCGTCGGCTGGAGCGTCGATCGAGGTGTCGGGGTGCGGCGGGGCTGCGCAGCGAACGCGGCGGTGCTTCTGATCGCGATGCGTTCCATCGAGCCTGTCGCGGTCTGGTCGCTGGTTCGATCACCGATCGCAGCCTTGCGTCGGAGGAGACTCGATGGACCAGGCCGGGCGGTGATCCGATCCCAGGGCGCCCGGGCACCTCTCGAACGAACGGCAAAGGCGGCGCGGCCCGTTCCCAAGAGCGGCACCCGGCGCCGGAACGGATGAACGGACGAGGAGGAAGGGTCGATGGGAGCCAGAACGGAAGCTCGCTGGGTACGGATGCTCGATGAGTTCGAGGGAGCACTCGGTGAGAAGGACCTCGGGCCCGTCGTGGCATCCCTGGTCTCGAGCCTCGAGCGGGAGCGTGCCTCTACCGACTCGGCGACGTGGCAGCGTCGAATCGAAGCGACCCGCGCGCACCCACTCTGGCAGCGGCTTCTCGAAGACCCCTACGTTGCGCGCATTTACGCGAAGCCCAGGGGCTACGCCGGCGACGCCGGTGTGCTCGACATGATCTATTTCGGTCTCGAGGCGGCGTGGGCTCACGAGCGCGGGGTGACCGAGCTCGGCCGCAGGCTCTTCCCCGCAACGCTGATTCTCGCGGAAGCGGTCCGCGAGCGTCGCCGGCGTCTGGCTCAGCTCGTCGACTCGACGGCCTGCGCCCACCCGGGCGCGCGCATCCTGTCGGTGGCGGGTGGTTTCCTGCGTGAGGCGAGCCTCTCGAAGCAGGTTCACGAGGGCCGGGTCTCGCGTTGGATCTCGATCGATCAGGATGCGGCTTGTGCGCGAGAGATCCTCACGCAGCGGGCATTCCTGCCATGCCTGCAACCGATCCGCACCTCCGTGCGTCGCCTCCTCGCCGGAGACGTCGACCTCGGAGCGTCGTTCCATCTCATCTACGCAGCGGGGCTCTTCGACTATCTCGACGACGAGGTGGCTCGCCTGCTTATCGGGCGACTACTCGATCGGCTCCACCCGGGAGGCCGGCTACTCGTGCCCAACTTCGCCGTCGGCTGGCCCGTGCGCGGATACATGGAGGCAATCGCCGATTGGTGGCTGATCTACCGGACCCGGGCCGACCTGGAGGATCTCGTGCCGGACCATCGAGCGGACCTCGCATCGGCTCGTGTGTACGGCGACGACTCCGGCCGCAGCCTCTACGCTGAGCTGACCCGTGGCTGATCGGGTCGACACCAGGGGCGTGGTCTCCTCGGAGTCGCGGAGCCGTTTGCGGATCGGCACGCTGGCGCCTCGGCTCGTAGCAGCCGGCCTGGATCACCCTTACGTGGTGGCCGCGTTCTGGCTGGTCTTCTGGCTGCTCTGCCTCGTCGGCCTGTGCATGGTGCGCGTCGAGACCTCCGGCGACTCGGTCATGGATCGGGCTCATGAGGCATACCGCTTCCATCGAGACAGTCAGTCGATCTTCGGCGGCGACGAGATGCTGGCCATCGCAGTGGAGGCTCGGGCGCCCTTCGATCCGGACGCGCTGCGTGAAGTCGTTCGGATCTCCGAGGAGTTGGAGCTGCTGCCAGAGATCCGGCGCGTCGACAGCATCGCGACGGTGGCGGTCGTGCAATCGAGCCCGGAGGGTGCGCTTCGCCTCGATGCGCCACTCGAGGATGGTGTGCCGTCCACGAGAGAGAAGAGGGCGGAGCTGGCTCGCGTGGTGCTGGGCGATCGGATCGCGCCGCGCCACCTCGTATCGGAGGACGGCCGGACGTTCGCCGTGAACGCGCTTCTCAAGCCGAACGTCGAGGTGGACCACGTCGATCTGGTCCGACGCGTACGGGCCATCGCCGGGCCGGGCCGAGCCGTGACCGGAGTTCCGGTGTATCGCGCCGGGACGCACGCGCGCACGATCGAAGAGCTGATCCGCCTCACACCCCTTGCGGTCGGCGGCGTCGTGCTCGTCCTCGGTGTCTTCCTGCGCAGCTTCGTGGGGTCTGCGATCCCCCTGCTGTCGGGTCTGATCGGGACGCTCGGAATGCTGGGCTTCATGGGGGCCTCCGGCCGGCCCTTCACGCTCTTCTCGATGGTCCTTCCGGGCGTGCTGATTGCGCTGGGCGGCGCATACGGGATGCACTTCGTCGCCGCAGCGCAGAGTCGTCCTCGCGAGTCGCTCCCGGACGTGTTCGCCACGCTCGCCTGGCCGGTCTCACTCTCAGGGCTCACGACCGCCGTCGGTTTCTGTGGTGCGGCCCTCACACGCATCGACATGGTACGCGGGCTGGGTCTCTGCGGAGCCGTGGGCGTCACGGTCACCGTGCTGTTCGTGCTAACGGCGGTGCCCACCCTGCTCTTGCATTGGCCGCCGCGTGTGCGGCCCGCGATCGTTCGCGCTCCGACGCCCTTGGCGGCAGCCCGCCGGATCGTCGAGCTGTGCGCGGGGTCGGGCGCTGCGCTGCGCTGGCTCTGGGTAGCGGGGGCCCTCTTGTTGGGCGTCGGTCTCGCCCGGCTCGACGTCCTGACGGACGTGATCACGTGGTTCCCGCCCGGCTCGCTCGAGCGCGACGACTACGAACGCGTGCGCGCTCCGCTTTCCGGAATCAGCCCGATCAACGTCGTGATCGATCCGGGCGATCGCCGGGTGACGGATCCGGCGATCCTGACTGCGATCGATGGTCTCGCGGCGCACCTCGAGCATCTTCCACAGGTCGGGCGCCTTGGGACGGGGGACGATGCTGCCTCTCCAAGGAGGCTCCCCGACGAGAACCCGTGCCGACCACTCGCGGATCGGCATTGATCTCCCGATCATGTCGCCCCTGCGACGAGCGAGCAGGAGAGTGATCCGATTCGGGTGGACGCGGCAACCTGATGTGTCGACGACAACGAGCCGCTCGCAGCGTCGGGCGGCTCACACAGGAGGAAGACA